>DASWYJ010000303.1:0-19703 GCA_036405035.1 Burkholderiaceae bacterium | reverse complement strand
CACGGCTTGGTTATCGGCCAGCACCACGCCGATGGACGGCACGCCCACGCAGCAACGTTCCCAGGTGGCCCCACCGCCGGCGCCGATCTGCAAGTCATGCCGGGCTAAAAAGGCAGCGAGGTCGGGCAGGTCTAGCGTCAGGGTGGCGTGGGGGTCGGCCTCGCAGGCCGCCCGCAGTGCGGGTAACGCGGGATTGGCCGAGGTGGACACCACCTCCACCAGGCCCAGGAAGTCACTGGCCCGGCAACTGTGCAAGGCCTTGGCCGAGGCGCCACCGGGATCGGTGCCGCCCATGAAGATGCCGATGCTCTCCACCGTGGCCCGAAAGCAGTAGCGCGGTGCCGTCAGATAGGCCGGCGCCAGCAAAGCAAACCGCGGCCCCATCAGCCACAGCGGCTCGCGCTGCAGATGGCCGGCGTACTTGGCGCGGTGGTCTGCATGCCAGTTCTGGTCCAGCAGCACATCGGCATCCAGGGGACGGTCGGCGGTGTCGTCGATCACCAGCAGGCGACAGCCCAGCGCAGTCCGCACGGCGCCATGCCAGCGTGCATCCAAGGCGTAGTGGTCCACCACCAGCCAGTCGGGAACGCAGCCGGCCAGTGCTTGTGCCGTGTCACTTGCGTCCTGCGGCCACGCCACCTGCGCCCAGGCGGCACAGGGAGGGGCGTCGCTGTCTGCCGGTATCTCTGCGCCTGCTGCAGGGGGGGGTAACCAGCAGACTGGCCAGGTTGTGGCTGCGAGCAGGCGGGCAGCCACATCATCGAGTGGCCGCACCACCCACAAGACCTCAGCGCCTTGCCCCTGCAAGGCCTCTGCCAGTGAAAGGCAGCGCTTGAGGTGGCCGGTGCCCATCGTTGACGAGGCATCGACGCGAAAGGCCACGCGCATGGGGCTTCTCAGCGCACTTTGAACAGGGGCACCAGCGGGGCACAGCGCAACACGTCGTGCAAGCGGCCTTCGTTCAACACCTGGCCAATGAAGGGCAGCACCTCGCGGTAAGCCGCCAGCAATGCGGCCACATCCGCCGCTGAATGGGCGTAGCTGACGTTGTGGGTGCCCACCGACAAAATGCCTCGCTGGTGCATCTCCTGCATCCAGAGCGTCTTGATGTCAAAAGCCGTGGCCCCGCGTGCATCGCGCATGTTGAGAAAAGTCCACGTGGGGTGGCCGGTGATGGAAAACACGTCGTACAGATCGGCGTTGTTCAGGATGCCCTGCACGCCGCTGCGAATGGCCTCACCCCGGTCACCCAGGGTGGCTACCACCGGTTGGGTTTGCAGCTTGGTCAGCGTGGCCTTGGCCGCCGCCAGGGACAAGGCCTCCCCGCCAAAGGTGAAGGAAAAGAAGATCTCTTCCATCAGCTTCATGACGTCCTGGCGCCCTGCCACCGCTGACACCGGGTAGCCATTGGCCAGGCCCTTGCCGAAGGTGGCCAGATCCGGCGTGACGCCGAACAGCTGCTGCGCGCCACCGTTGGCAAAGCGGAAGCCGGTGATGGTTTCGTCAAACACCAGCAAGGCCCCATGGGCATGGGCCAGTTCTTTGACACCCGCCAGGAATCCAGCGGCCGGTTCTGCGACGTTCATGGGCTCCAGAATCACCGCTGCAAACTCCCCCGGATGCTGCTGCAACAGCGCGTGCAGCGAAGGCAGGTCGTTGTAGGCAAAGGTGTGGGTCAGATCCCGGGTGGCTTGGGGCACACCGCGATGGCGGGCGGTGGCCCCGATGTACCAGTCTTGCCAACCGTGGTAGCCACACACGGCCACGCGGTCGCGGCCGGTGAAGGCACGGGCCAGCCGGATGGCGCCGGACGTGGCGTCAGACCCGTTCTTGCCGAAACGCACCATTTCCGCGCAAGGCACCATCTCGCAGATCAGCTCCGCCACCTCGGTTTCGATGGGGTGCGGCAGGGAGAAGATCACGCCGGAGTCCAGCTGCGTGCGCACGGCGGCGGTCACATCGGGATCGTTGTAGCCCAGGGTGATGGACGCCAGGCTGCTGACGAAGTCGATGTACTCGTTGCCATCCAGGTCCCAGACCCTGGACCCTTCGCCCCGGCTGATGAAGTAGGGTGACACCCCGTGCGGGTACTGGGTTCGGCTTTTGCTGAAGGTCTGGCTGCCCAGGGGAATGACCCGCTCGGCGCGCGCCAGGTACTGCATGGAGGCATCGAATTTTTTCATGGGCAACTCGGTCACACGGCCACGTAGGCCTGTTCAAGGTTCTTGCGGCACAGCGTCAATGCCACGCGCTCTTGCGGGTCGGCGGTCCATTGCCCGGTGGTGTGGCTGGTGGACAGCTTCTCAACCAGCACATAGGCCGGGTTGGCGAGAAACAGGCGGGCATGGTCCATCTTGTAGGAGTGAACACCGGGATGGTGATGGTAGGGTCGCCGGCTGGGCTGAGCGGGGTCAAAGTCCACGATCGCGAGCAGTCCACCGTCCCGCAACACCCGGTCGGCCTCTGCCACCACCTTGAACAGCAAAGGGCGATCCACCAGGTAGAGGCAGAACCCGAACCACACCAGGTCAAAGCTGTTGTCGGCATAGGGCAAGGCGTCTGCGCTGCCGGTTTGCAACGCCAGCGACGGGAAACGCGCGGCCCCCATGTGGATGGCCTCCTGCGAAGGGTCCAGGCCGTGCGCCTCCACGGGCAACAGCGCGGCCAGCGCGGCGAGGTTGTTGCCTTGCCCGCAACCGATTTCCAGCACCCTGGCTGCCGGTGTGACGGCCAAGTGGTTGGCAATGCGGTGGGTAACGGTGTCGCGCAAAGCCGATGGGGCATCCAGTGCGCTGCGGTTGCGCTGGAACCACTGGTTGCCCTCCGAGGTCAGGAAAACGTCTTTCTGGTGATGAGCATCAGGGTGCATGGGGGGCTCCGGATTCGACCTGCAGACTGTGCGTCAGTCCCTCGTTGCGGTCGTGGCGATTGAGGTTCAGGATGTCGGGCCGCTGCGCCAGCACCCGCAGCAGGTCGTACAGATCGCTTGCCGGGGCCGTGGGCAAACCATCGGCCAGGGTTTGCACCGCCTGCAGGTCGTCAGGGTAATCCACCGTCAGGCGCAGTGCCGAACAATCCACTGGCGCCCGCAGGTTGACCCGGTGCAGCCCCGCTGCATCGCCGCGCATCCACAGCGTGACATGTTCGCGCTCAGGCACCCGGGTGGCCAGGCGGCAGGCTCGGTCCAGCACCTCGCGGGTGAAGCACTCGACATCCAGGCCATCCGGAAAGGAAGGAGGATCAATGTTGCTCGCATAGTCGGCCTGTGCCGTACGGCGTGCGGCAATCACCGCGTCAATGACCGTGGGATCGATGAGTGGGCAGTCGCCGGTGAGCCGGACAATTTCGGTGGCCTCGCACGACGCCGCGGCATCGGCAAACCGCTTCAATACATCCTGCAGATCCCCCCGGAACACCGGGATGTGGGCCTGGGCCAGCGTGGTGGCCAGCACATCGTCGCTGGCGTCGGTGCTGGTCACCACCACCACCCCATCCAGCAGGCACGCTTGCCGCACCCGCTCCACCATGTAAACGATCAGCGGCCGGCCTTGCAAAGGCGCCAGCACCTTGCCGGGAAAGCGACTGCTGGACATGCGGGCCTGGATGAATGCGAGGGTGCGGGTCATGGGGTTCAGGTTCGGGCTGGCCAGTGGCGGGGATCGATGACGGCCAGGTCAGACCAGGCCAGTGCAGGGTCATGCAGCACCGGCGCAGCCTGCCAGGCGGCGGCGATGGCTTCCAGTTGCCCCACATCGTCCACCCCGACCACGCAGTGGCTGACATGGGGCATGCCCTTCACAAAGCCCAGCGCAGCGGTCAGTGGTGGCAATTCATGGTCCACACACCAGGCGTGCCAGCGCTGGAGCGCTTCGCGAGCCAAGGGCAGGCGGGCCACGGCTTCGGCGAGCGGCATCAACAGCAGGCCCTGCAAGAAGGCCGAGCGCAGATGCACTGCGGGGACAGGCTGTTGAAGCGGAAACGTCGCCAAGCGTTGGTCCAATGCGTTGCCGGGCAGTTGTGCGACTTGCACCGCGTGGTGCACGCGCACCGCGTTCAGCGTGGGAATGTCATAGCAAGACACGCCCAGCTGGACACCGTACTGGCCCGCAAATTCGGTGCAGGCCGCCCAGACCACACCGGCCTGGGGACCCAGCAGGTCCTCGGCGCGGTGCAGCATGACCGTGTCGAGGTGTGGCCCCAGGTGCTTGTGTGCCTGCGTCAGCGTCCCAGTGACCCAGGTCGTGGCTTGTTCCACAGTGAAATCGACTGGCAAGGGCGGGATCTTGGTGACCACCTGGAAAGCATGGTCGCCCATCAGGTCGGCCAGCCGGCCTTCGATGTCGCCGTAGGCCGCCGCTGTGTCCAGCACACGGATGCCCAGGCCCCAGGCGCGTGCCAGGATAGTCCGCACATCGGACTCTGGCACGGGCGTGTCGCGGCCAGCAATGCCGTATGGCAGGCCGAATTGAACGGTGCCCAGCGCCAATTCCATGCTGGTGCTCAGGCGGACAACACCGCTCGCAGCGTGTCCACCACCCGCTGTTGCTGCGCCACCGTCATGGCGGGAAACAAGGGCAGGGACAGCGCCTGTTGGTAGTAGCGCTCTGCCGCCGGGAATGCGCCTTGCGCGAAACCCATGGCCGTGTAGAAAGGCTGGAGATGGATGGGGATGTAGTGCACGTTGACACCGATGCCTGCGTTACGCAAAGCCTGAAACACTTGCGCCCGGCTGATGTCCGTGGCGCTGGCGTCCACCTCTACCGCATACAAATGCCAGGCCGACACGCGGTCAGGCTGGCGTGCTGGCAAGGTCAGCGGCAGGTCGGCCAACAGGTGGTCGTAACGGTCGGCCAGTGCCACGCGGCTGGCGTGCAAAGCGTCCAGGCGCGCCAGTTGCGACAGGCCCAGTGCCGCTTGCAGATCGGTCATGCGGTGGTTGAAGCCCAGGCACTGTTGTTCGTAGTACCAGGGGCCGGGTGCCGCCAGTTGCAACTCGGCGGGGTCGCGTGTGATGCCGTGGGAGCGCAGCAATTGCAGTTGACGGGCAATGGCGGCATCCTGTGTGGTTACCATGCCGCCTTCGGCGGTGGTGAGGATCTTGACGGCATGAAAGCTGAACACCGTTGCGTCGGCCCAGGCGCTGCCCACCGGCACGCCCAGATAACTGGCGCCGGTGGCGTGCGACGCGTCCTCCAGAATGCGAAAACCGTAGTGGTCGGCCAGGCGGCGCATCTCGCGCAGGTCACAGGGCAGGCCGGCAAAGTGCACCGGAATCAGCAGGTCTGGCAGGCCGCCGACCGCCGCCGCGCGTTCCAGCTTGTCGGCCAGGGCGTCGACCGACAGGTTGCGGGTGGCGGGGTCGATGTCAACAAAATCCACCGAGGCCCTGCAGTACAGCGCGCAATTGGCCGAGGCCACGAAGCTGTTCGGGCTGGTCCAGACCCGCTTGCCGGGGCCGATGCCCAGGGCCAGACAGGCGATGTGCAGACCGGCCGTGGCATTGGCCACGGCCACGGCATGGGCCACCTGGTGCCGCTGGGCAAAGGCCGCTTCGAAAGCACCGATGGCCGGGCCCTGTGTCAGGTATTCCGAACGCAGCACCGCCACCACGGCAGCGATGTCGTCCTCGCTGATGTTCTGGCAGCTGTAGGGAATCGGCGCCATGGCTGACTCAGTCAATCGACTGGCCTGTCACATGCTGGGCGATCAACGCACGCAGCTGCGCCACCGTCAGGAAGTCCGGGTTGCGACCGCTGTCATAGGCAAAGCCAGCCGGCACAGGCTTTGCGCCTGTGGCCTGGCAATACTGCTGCACGCTGTAGGTCCCACCCGACGGCAGAATGGCGTAGTAAGGGCCCATGTCCACCGTGTTGGGGCTGTCGCTGGCGGTGATCATTTCCTCGTGAATTTTCTCGCCGGGCCGCACACCCACGATCTCTTGCCGGCAGTCGGGGGCGACCGCCTCGGCCACGTCGGTGATGCGGTAAGACGGGATCTTGGGCACCAGCACTTCGCCACCCCAGGCGTTTTCCAGGCTCCACAGCACCATGTCCACGCCGTCCTGCAGGGAGATGTTGAAGCGGGTCATGGCCGGGTCGGTGATGGGCAACACCCCGGCTTTTCGCAGGCCCATGAAAAACGGAATCACCGAGCCGCGGCTGCCCATGACGTTGCCATAGCGCACCACCGAGAAGCGGATGTCGCGCGCGCCTTTGATGTTGTTGGCCGCCACAAACAGCTTGTCGGAACAGAGCTTGGTGGCGCCGTACAAATTGACCGGTGCCGCTGCCTTGTCGGTTGACAGGGCCACCACTCGCTGCACGCCGGAATCCAGGCAGGCCTCGATCAGGTTCTGGGCCCCCAGCACGTTGGTCTTGATGCACTCGAAGGGGTTGTATTCGGCGGCCGGCACCTGTTTGAGCGCCGCCGCATGGATGACGATGTCGATGTTCTCCAGCGCGCGGCGCAGCCGGGGTTCGTCGCGGATGTCGCCAATGAAATACCGAAGCCCGGGGTACTGGCGCTCGGAGAAGGTCTGGGCCATCTCGAACTGTTTGAGTTCGTCACGCGAGTAGACGACCAGCCTTTTGATGTTCGGGTAGCGCGCAAGTACCGTTTTGACAAAGGCTTTGCCGAAGGAGCCGGTACCGCCGGTAATCAGGATGGATTTGTTAGAAAACATGGCTTCACAGAGGTTCCGGCGTATGTACCGTGCATTTTCCGGTGCGCACACGGGCCAGGCCGAGGGAGTCGGTTTTACCCCCAACATGGCACGCATCCGTTGAGATTACCACTGTGTTCACTGGGCAATCCCCGGTATGGGTTGGGGTTCAAAGTTGCAGCCGGGTACCAGTTGGGAGAGAAGCTGCCGGGCGCCGGTCATATCGTTGCCGCCGGCCGCCTCCCGCAGGTGCGACAGATGCAGCACCAATTCATCCCAGGCAAGGAAGTCTTCGTGGGCCTGCATGATGCGAGGGTGTGCTGTCGGGAGCGGGTTGTCGCCGGTCAGCAATTCTTCGTAGAGCTTTTCACCGGGACGCAAACCGCTGATCACGATCTCAATGTCTCCGTGGGGATGTTCGGCATCGCGGACACGCAGGCCCGACAGTGCCACCATCCGCCGCGCCAGGTCGACGATCCGCACCGGTGCACCCATGTCCAGAACAAACACCTCTCCTCCCCGGGCCATGGCCCCGGCCTGCAACACGAGTTGCGCCGCTTCGGGAATGGTCATGAAGTAACGTGTGACCTCGGCGTGGGTGACTGTCAGCGGGCCTCCCATGGCGAGTTGCCGCCGGAAGAGAGGCACTACGCTGCCACTGGATCCCAACACATTGCCAAACCGCACCATTGAAAAACAAGTCGTGTTTCCCGTGGCTGGAGCCTCTGCTGTGGCCTGGGTTGGCAATGCGGACGCCTGCCGCGCTGCCATGGCTTGCAACACCATCTCGGCCAGACGTTTGCTGGCCCCCATCACATTGGTGGGGCGCACCGCCTTGTCGGTCGAAACCAGAACGAAATGCGATACGCCGTTGTTCAGGGCAGCCTGGGCCACGTTGAGCGTGCCAAACACGTTGTTGAGAATTCCCTCTGCCGGATTGAACTCCACGATGGGCACATGTTTGTAGGCTGCGGCATGGTAGACCGTCGCCGGTCGGTAGTGGCTGCATATGTCCCCTATCCGGGCGGCATCGCGTACGCTGCCAAGCAACGCCACCAGATGGACAGGCAAGCCATTCTGCGCGGCCAGCGCCTGGAGTTCCTGATGGATGCTGTAGAGGCCAAACTCGCTGTGGTCGAACAGGATCAGCCGCGCAGGTTGTTCGGGCAGGATCTGGCGACACAATTCGCTGCCAATGCTGCCGGCCGCACCGGTTACCAATACGGTCTTGCCCGTCAGGTTGCGCGAGAGCAACTCTGGATTCGGTGGGACCGGCTCGCGGCCCAGCAGGTCTTCGATATCCAGTTCCCGGAAATCCTGTACCGTGACCTGGCCGCTGGCCAGATCCGCCAGGCCGGGCAGGGTGCGCACATGGACGGGCAGGGGGCTCAGGCTTTCGATGATCTGGTTGCGCCGCTCCCGCGACACACTGGGCAGCGCCAGCAGGATGTCGGTCACGCCCATCCGATGCACCACGTCCGGTATCTGCTGCGGGGCATAGACGGGCGTCCCGTTGATGCTGCCACCGGCTTTGCCTGCATCATCGTCGGCGAAGCCCACCAGCGCGAACCGCCGGTCACCGCTGATGGCTGCGGCCGTCTGGGCACCGGCGCTGCCTGCGCCATAGATCACCAGGCGGCCCCGGGCATGGCGGTTGTGCTGGGACAGGCCGGCCAACCAGAATCGGGCCAATGCCCGGCTGGCAGCGACCATCAGCAGGAAAATCAGTGGCTGCAGAATACCCACGCTGCGCGGGATTCCGGCAAATCCCAACGACTGCAGCCAGAGCAGCGCAGGCACCAGCATGGCGGTATACAGCGCCACGGCTTTGCTCGTGGCGGCCATCGCCGCCAGGCCGGTGTACCGGAAGATGGCGCGGTACAGGCCGAACTTCACAAATACCGGTACTGCCAGAACTGGCCCCAGCGCGTATACCAGCCACTGTCCGCCCACAGGCCAGTGCAGCATGTCGAATCGCAGCGTGAAGGCGAGCCACATGGCGGCAAGGGCCATCACGGTATCGAATGCAACGACAACCAGCCGCTTGACGGAGCGGGGCCAACCCAGAATGGTGTGGGTAATGGGAAGAATCGCCATGTATCAGGGCTTGCCGGGCGGACCGATCTGGTGACGGGCCAGGAGGTCACTGACGAGCTCCAGCCGGAGCAGGGGACTGTCCAGTGCCATCAGGTTGAGTTTGACCGGGGCTGGCAGTGGCAACAGCTCCGCCCAGCGATTGGCGACCCAGCCGCAATCGCCGAGCTGCATGGGTTCCTGCCATGGCATCTGTTCGGGAGGAATGCCACGCCGCTGCAGCGTTTCCATGAACTGTTCCAGCGCTTCGGCGGTAGAGACCAGGTGTTCTGGTACCGGTACCGGCGCATCGTCGTCGAGATATTCCATGTCGGCCGTCCACAAGCCGTACTGGCGCTGGGGCTCGCTTGTGGTGCGGAATCGGCGGGTGCCGTGGCAGCGAATCAGCATCAAGCCGGGCTGCGGACTGCTGTATTCCGTGATGGTGGCCAGCGTGCCGGTGCGGGAAAACACCTCATGCGCTCCGGGCTGTTGCACTTCGTTCCCCTGGCTCAGCGTGACCACCCCGAACGGGGCCCCTGCTGCGCAGCATTTCCGCACCATGTCGAGATAGCGAACCTCAAAGATACGCAGCGGCAAATATCCGCCAGGGAACAGCACGGTGCCCAGCGGAAAAAGTGGCAGGGAAGACAGGATCAGCGGTTGGGCCATGAATGCAGCAAAGCAGGCCGCTATCATCCCATGACCTGACAACCCGCAACGCCATGTTCTACCAAATTCTGTCCCTGTTGCTCGATGTCGCTGCTGGCCTGGTGGGCGGCGCCTGCCTGCTGCGCCTGTACATGCAGTACCAGCGTATTCCGATGTCCGCCCATTCGGGCAATCCCGTTGGTGGTTTCGTATTTGCCCTGACGGACTGGCTGGTGTTGCCGTTGCGCCGGGTCGTGCCCTCTGCCGGGCGCTTGGATACCGCGAGCCTGCTGGCGGCCTACCTGATCGAACTGGCGCAGTTTGGCCTGTTGTGGCTGCTGGCAGGCGCCCATACGCCACTGCTGGCGGTGCTGGTTCTGGCGTTTTTCGGGGTGTTCCGGCTGCTCCTCTCGCTGGCTACCGGTTTGCTGCTGGTGCATGTGGTGTTGTCGTGGGTCGCTACCCACTCCCCCATGGCCGACCTGATCGACCGCCTGTGTGCTCCCGCCTTGGCACCGGTGCGGCGCATCGTGCCGCTCGTGGGGCGGGTCGATCTGTCTCCGCTGGTATTGCTGCTGCTGCTGCAGGTGGGCGCCATTGTGCTGGCCGGTGTGCAGACCACCGTGTTGCAGGCGCTCTGAGGCGCCCGCAACCGCCTGACCGTCATCAATCCACCGCGTCGGCGGGCTGGCGCAGCAGCATGGCCAGCGTACTGGCAATGGTTTTGCGCAGTTCGCGGCGATCACAGATGAAATCGACCGCTCCCTTGGTCTGCAGGAATTCGGCGCGCTGGAAGCCCTCCGGCAATGTCACGCGCACGGTGCTCTCGATCACGCGCGGACCTGCAAAACCGATCAGTGCCTTGGGTTCGGCAATGACCACGTCGCCCACAAAGGCAAAGCCCGCGCTCACGCCACCCATGGTTGGGTCGGTCAGCACGCTGATGTAGGGCAGGCCTTTTTTGGCCAGCCGGGTCAGCGCGGCATTGGTCTTGGCCATCTGCATCAGGCTCAGCAGGCCCTCCTGCATGCGTGCACCGCCGGTGGCGGTGAAGCAGATGAAGGGAACCTTCTGTTCAATGGCGGTTTCCACGCCGCGCACAAAGCGCTCCCCTACGACCGAGCCCATGCTGCCGCCCATGAAATCGAACTCGAAGCAGGCGGCAACCACGCTGATGCTGTGCACCGCGCCGCCGATGACTACCAGCGCGTCGGTTTCACCGGTGTTTTCCAGTGCTTCCTTCAGGCGCTCGGGGTATTTGCGGCTGTCCTTGAACTTCAGCGCGTCAACCGGGATGACTTCCTGGCCGATTTCGTAGCGGCCCTCGGCATCCAGGAAGGCGTCGAGCCGTGCCCGGGCGCCAATACGCAGGTGGTGCGTACAGGTGGGGCACACGTTCTGGTTCTGTTCGAGATCGGTCTTGTACAGCACCGTTTCGCAGCTGGGGCATTTGATCCACAGGCCTTCAGGGACCGTGCGCCGCTCGGTCGGGTCGGTGTGCTGGATCTTCGGGGGCAGCAGTTTTTCTAGCCAACTCATGGATCAATCCTCAATCGTTGCTGGGTGCATTATGAATCGAGCGCGGCACGGATGTCGCGCAGGAAGGCGGCCGCGGTTTCCACAACCGCCTCGCGTGGCTGGGCGTCGATCAGCTGGATGATCTTGCTGCCAATCACCACCGCGTCGGCCACGGCGCCAATCGCCTTGGCGGTGGCGGCGTCGCGGATGCCGAATCCCACGCCGACCGGCACACTCACGTGCTGGCGTATGCGGGGCAGCATGGCGGCCACGGCCTCTACATCCAGGGTGCCGGCACCGGTCACGCCTTTCAGCGAGACATAGTACACGTAGCCGCTGGCCACCTTCTCAATTTGTGCCATCCGGGCGTCGGTGCTGGTGGGGGCCAGCAGGAAGATCAGGTCCATCTGCCGCGCCCGCAGGCGGGCGGCAAACTGTTCGCATTCCTCGGGCGGATAGTCCACCACCAGCACGCCATCCACACCCGCTTCGGCTGCGTCGCGGATGAAGGCCTCGGTGCCGTGCCGGATGTCGTAGCGCTCGATCGGGTTGGCATACCCCATCAGTACTACGGGTGTCCGATGATCTGTGACACGGAAATCGCGCACCATCGCCAGCACCTGCGCCAGGCCCACACCCTGCGCCAGCGCCTTTTCGCCTGCCTGCTGGATGACCGGGCCGTCGGCACTGGGGTCGGAGAAGGGAACCCCCAGCTCGATGATGTCGGCGCCGGCCGCCGCCATGCCATGCATCAGTGCGGGTGTGATGTCGGCGTAGGGGAAGCCGGCCGTGACATAGGGAATGAGTGCCTGCCGGCCCTGTTGCCGGAGCTGGTCGAGAGTGGCGGAAATCCGGCTCATTTCATGGCTTTCATGGTCTGTTCGCCGCCCTTGACGGATTGCCCCTTGCAACTAGGCCGGCAATAGAAATCGGCATTGCTCAGGTCGGCCACGGTGCCGATGTCCTTGTCGCCCCGGCCGGACAGATTGACGAGAATCGCCTGGTCCGGCCGCAGGGTGGGGGCCAGCTTCATCGCATACGCCACTGCGTGGCTGGATTCGAGCGCGGGGATGATGCCTTCGGTGCGGCACAGGTAGTGGAAGGCCTGCAGGGCCTCGGTATCGGTGATGCCCACGTATTCGGCGCGGCCGATGTCCTTGAGATAGGCGTGCTCCGGGCCGACGCCCGGGTAGTCGAGCCCGGCGCTGATGCTGTGGGTTTCGGTGACCTGGCCGTCGTCGTTCTGCAGCACGTAGGTGCGGTTGCCGTGCAGCACACCGGGCAGGCCACGCTGCAGGGAGGCCGAGTGCTTGCCGCTGTCCATGCCTTCGCCGGCGGCCTCCACACCGATCAGCCGGGTTCCGGTGTGGTGGATGTAGGGGTAGAAGATGCCCATGGCATTGCTGCCCCCGCCCACGCAGGCGATCACCGCGTCGGGTTGCCGGCCGTCGTTCATGGCGGGCATCTGGGTCAGGCATTCCTCGCCAATCACGCTCTGGAAGTCGCGCACCATCATCGGGTACGGGTGCGGGCCGGCCACCGTGCCGATGATGTAGAAGGTGTTGTCCACGTTGGCGACCCAGTCGCGCATTGCTTCGTTCAGCGCGTCTTTCAGTGTCTTGCTGCCGGACTCCACCGGCACCACGGTGGCGCCCAGCAGCTTCATGCGGTAGACATTGGGGCTTTGCCGCTTCACGTCCTCGCTGCCCATGTAGATCACGCACTCCAGGCCGTAGCGTGCGCAGATGGTGGCGGTGGCCACGCCGTGCTGGCCGGCGCCGGTTTCGGCGATCACGCGGGGCTTGCCCATGCGCTTGGCCAGCATCGCCTGGCCGATCACGTTGTTGATCTTGTGCGCGCCGGTGTGGTTCAGGTCCTCGCGCTTCAGGTAGATCTGTGCCCCACCCTGTTCGCGGCTCATGCGGGCCGCATGGTAGACGGGCGAGGGTCGGCCAACGAAGTGCGCCAACTCGGACTGGAATTCGGCCCGGAATTCCGGATCGTGCTGGTAGCGGGCGTAGGCCTCGCGCAATTCGTTGATCGCGTGGGTCAGCGTCTCGCTGACAAAGCTGCCGCCGTAGATGCCAAAGTGGCCGCTGGTATCGGGTTGCGCATAGGTTTGCATCATGGGCCTCGAATCGGGGCTGGTCCCCGGGGCCGGACACTGGAGTGTCTGGTTACACGGGATGGGCCAGCCGGGTGTCTGCAGCCCGAACGGCTGCGATGAATTGCTGGATTTTTTCGGCGCTCTTGATGCCCTTGGCTTCTTCCACGCCGGAACTCACGTCAACGGCCAGCGACTGGCAGCGCGGCCGCACCTGGGCGATGCCATCGCCCACATTTTCGGGTGTGAGCCCACCACCCAAGACGAGATGCGCGTCGACGCGGGGAGGAAGCAGTGACCAATTGAACGCCTTGCCGCCGCCGCCGTACCCGTCGACATGGGCATCGAGCAGGATGGCTTGGGCCTGTGAGTAATCAGCCGCATATTTTACGAGGTCGAACCCGGCCGCAGCCGGACCGAGCGGGATGCGGGCCGCGCGCAGGAACGGGCGCTTACCGTCTGCCGTGGCTTCCAGGCAGGCTGCCGGGGTCTCATCACCATGAAATTGCACCGTTGCCAGCGCCAATTCTTGAAAGAATGCTCTTAAATTAAGAGCACTTTCATTGACGACCAGCAAAACCGGCATCACGAAAGGCGGGAGGCGGCGGGCCAGCACGGCGGCCCGCGCGATGCTCACATGCCGGGGGCTCTTGTCGTACAGTACGAAGCCCACCGCATCGGCGCCCGCGGCCACGGCGGCGTCCACATCCTGCTCGCGCGTCAGGCCACAGATCTTGACGCGGGTGCGCGTACCCGGGGATGCCTGATGGAGGAAGGCCTTTGGCTGCAGTGGCATGGGACTGGCGGAGCTCATGGCAGCCAATCATACGCAGCCGCGCCATCCGGCAGATTCCAGTCGGCTGCATAGCGGGGACCCAGGAAGTACAGGCCGTCCGGCGAGAAGGTGGGGGCCGCCGCATCGCGGCTGCGTGCAGCGAGCACCTCGCGCAGCCAGTCTGGCGAAGCGTAGCCTTGGCCTACACGGATCAGACAGCCCATGATGTTGCGGATCATGTGGTGCAGGAAGGCATTGGCCTCGAAATCGAATCGCCAGTAGCACGTGGCGGTGGTGCCCTGGGCCGGGCGCCGGATGATGGTCAGCGGTTGCAGGATTTTCACGGGTGAGGGTGCCTGGCAGGCCGCAGCACGGAAGGAGGTGAAATCCTGCTCGCCTTCCAGGTGGCGGGCCGCTGCGCGCATGGCGTCACCGTCCAGCGGCCGGAATACCCAGCCCACACGTCCCGCCTCCACGCTGGGGCGCACCGGCGACTCCAGTAGTACGTAGGCGTAGCGCCGCGACAGCGCGCTGGCCCGGGCATGGAAAGTGGCTGGCACTTCACGTGCCCACTGCACGGCGATATTCTGCGGGAGGAACGTATTGGTGCCGCGCACCCACGAGGCGGCTGAGCGCTGCACCGGGGAATCAAAGTGCACAACCTGCATCAGGCCGTGCACGCCCGCGTCGGTGCGGCCGGCGGACAGGGTGGAGATCGGCACGGTGGCAAATTGCCCCAGTGCCGCCTCCAGCTGGTCCTGCACGGTATTGCCACCGCGCTGGCTTTGCCAGCCCTGGTAGCCGGTCCCGCTGTAGCTGATGCCGAGAGCGATGCGCAAGCTCGAACGGGGCCCTAGCGCCGCAATTCGGCCAGCATCTGCTGGGCCCGCGCCTTGATGGCACCCGTGGCCTGCGGTACCACTTCCTCGATCAGGGCACGCGCGCCTTCGTTGTCGCCAATGGCCATGAACTCGACGGCCAGTTCCAGCTTGATTTCAAGCGGATGGTCGGGTGTGGCACTGCCCGCGCTTCCGGCAACCGGGGAGGGCGTGAGCGGCTCCAGCGACAGCGAGTCGAGGTCGAACTTGATCATGTCGGCCGCGGGCTCGGTCGCTGCCGGCGCCATGGTCATGACCGGCGGTGCCCCGGGTTCCGGGCGGCGCGGCGGTGCGACAGGCGGTACATCGAATACCAGGTCGGGCAGGTCGGACGATGGCGCCAGATGGACCGGGGGAAGGCTGTCCTGCGGTGCTGGAGCCGGTGTTGCCGGAGCGGGGTCGCCAAACAGGGTGGGTTCCTTGCGTGCGGTGCCATCGGTCAGCGGCGGTGCTGTTTTGCCTGCGTCGTCGGCCGAGAAATCGAGATCGAAGTCCAGCGCAGCACCGGGAGCTGGCGCGAGCGGGGCTGCTGTTGCCGCGCCAGGCACCGTCATCGCTGGCTGACCGAAATGCACGGGGGGGTCTGCTGGTGCTGGTGCCAGGGCGGCGGCGAGAGCGGCTGCGGTGGCCGCCGGGCTTTCGGGCCGGTACAGCGAGTTGGCCGGATTGAGTTCCTGCCCGAGCGCGCGGATGCGTGCCCATTCGCTGCCCTGGCCTTTGCTGACATGGAAGGCCTCGGCAGCCTGGTGGTCAAAAGCCTGTACATCCCGCCGTTTGGCGTAGATCTCGAGCAACTTGGCGTGCACGGCCAGACGCGTCGGGCCACGCTGCAGCGCTTCCTTGAGGATTTCCTCGGCCTGCTGGTCGCGTCCGTATGCCAGGTAGACATCGGCCTCTTCCACCGGATCCACATCGCCGGCGGCGTCGAGCTGGCTGGGAGAGTAGCCCATCGACGACAGGGGGTCGCGCATCTTGCCGTTGCTGCCAGTCAGCGAATCCCCCGTCAGCCGGCTGTCGGGATAGGCGAGGGACGACTGTGCGATGTGGCGGTTCTGCCGCATCCGGAAAATCCCGAAAACCAGCAGCGCCAGCAGCAGGCCGCCGCCCAGAGGCAACAGCAGCGGGTTGTCGAGCAGGTCATCCAAAAAGCCCGGTTCCTCGCGCGCAAGGATCGGTGCGGCGACGGGTTTGGGTTTGGCGGGGGCCGATGCTACGGTGCTGGCTGCCTCTGCCGGCGCGGCAGGGGCCGATGCCGTGATGACGGGGCTGGGGACGGTCACTGTGCCTGCAGTGGCGGTTGGCGCCGTGGCAGACGCGGCAGCGACGGGGGCACTGGTCACTACTGCGGGAGGTGTCGCAGCGGTAACCGGGATGCCAGCCCCTGCGGCACTGGCAGCGGCACTGCCGGCCAGCGCCGATGAGCCGGATTTCAGCCGTGCCAGATCGCCGAGGTTCTTGGACAGCTCGGCAACCCGGTTGGACGCTTCCTGTGCCTGCCGGCTGCTGGCCAGCTTTTCCTCGGTGGTGCCGGTGCCTTTGGACAGGGTGAGCTTGTCGGGCGTGGTGGCAGAGGTTTTGGGCTCCGCCACCTGGGCTTGCAGCTTGCCGCGTGCCTCACGTGAGGCGGCGTCCACCTGCGCAGCTGGCACACCCTCTGCAAGCCGGCGGCGGAAGGTATTGAAGTCGCGGCTCTGGGCCACGACGGTGCGGGAAGCCTCTTGCGGCGTTACGGCTTCGGCCTGCGCCGCTGTTGGCAATGTCAGGACGGCCCCGGCGCGCAGCCGGTTGACGTTGTTGCCCACAAAAGCGTCGGGATTTTGCCGTTGCAGGGCAACCAGCATCTGGTCGAGCGATATGTTGGCGGGCTTGTTGGCTGCGGCAATACGGGCTGCGGAATCACCTGGCCGTACCTTCAACTGCTGGTTTCCGGCGGTGTCTGCGGCACGGGGTGCGGCATTGTCAGACCGCCCGGGGCCCGCCTGAGATTGGACCTGGCCGGCCAGCGCAGCAGTGGCCCGCCGTGCTTCTTCCAGCCGGGCGGGAGAAAGCTGCGTCGGGCCGGAATTGGTGGGGCTGGGCCTGAACGCCGAAGGGGGCGGCGGGTAGAAGATGGGCGGCGTCACCGACCCCGCCGCGGGCGCTACGCCGGGCGCCGGCAGGGCGGCCGTCTGGTTCGCTACAGCCGCGCGCGCCGCCGCAATCTGGGCGGGCGAGAAACGGGAGGGGGTACCGTCGGACGCAGTGGAAGAGCGGGGTGCCGCAGGCAAGGGACCCCGTCCGGGCGGCAGCGGTACCGCCTGCGACTGGATGTTGGCGGCCAGCTCGGCGGTGGCCCGTTGGGCTTCTTCCAGCCGCGGTGGGGGCAGCCGCGACGGACCGGAATTGGCGGGGCTGGGCCGGAACGCCGAAGGCGGTGGGGGGTAGAAGATGGGCGTTACCGGCGCAGGCGCTGCCGCAGCAGGTGCGGGCGTGTAGTCCGGCTGGCGTGGCGGAGGCGGTGCCACCGTGATCGCCTGCGGCGCATTGCGGGCCATTTCCGGCGGATCGAACAGCAAGGTGTAGTCGCGCACGATGCGGCCGGATGCCCAGTTGGCCTCGATGATCAGATCGACAAAGGGATCGTTGATGACCCGGTCGCTGGTGAGCTGCAGCACCGCCCGGCCATCGCCGCGTGGCTGCAGCTGGATGCGTACACCGGACAGCACCGCGTTGTAGTCCATGCCGGCCGATTTGAAGGCCGATAGCGGCGCCACCACGGCCGTGAGCGAGCCGGCCTCGTCGGGGGTGATGGCGGGAATGTCGATCTCGGCCCTGAGCGGCTGCCCCAGCGCAGACTGCACGGCAATGCGGCCCAGCGACAGTGCCCAGGCGTCGGCCATCGGGAAGGCCAGCGTGGCCACTGCGGCGGCAATGGTGCACAGGCGCCCGAGGCGCGGCGCAACCGGCGCAGCTTCGGGGGCCGTAGGTCGCCCGGCAGAAAGGTTTTTCTTCACAATGCGCACGTCAGGCCTAGTACCAAAGTATTGAAAATACCACAACGACCCACAACACGCCTGCAAGTAGGGGGGTGGCTGCGGCACACAGCGGCATCATCCCCCCCCTCCTGCGGTGGCACAACCGTTTTGTTGTCGCAGGACAACGGTCTCTGAAGCAGATGCAAAGACCGGTGTCTGCGGGTCATCGGGCTCAGGTGTCCAGCAGGATACGCAGCATGCGGCGCAGCGGTTCTGCCGCACCCCACAGCAACTGGTCGCCAATGGTGAAGGCGCCCACGTACTCGGGGCCCATGGCGAGCTTGCGGATGCGGCCGACCGGGATGGTCATGGTGCCGGTCACGGCCACCGGGGTCAGGTCACGGATGGTGGCCTCGCGGGTGTTGGGCACCACTTTGACCCAGGCGTTGTCGGCGGCAATCATGGCTTCGATATCGGCCACGGGCACGTCTTTCTTGAGCTTGAAGGTCAGTGCCTGGCTGTGGCAGCGCATCGCGCCCACGCGCACGCAGAAACCATCGACCGGAATGGCGGCGCTGCCGAAGCCTTCGCCCTGGCCGAGGATCTTGTTGGTCTCGGCCATGCCCTTCCATTCTTCCTTGGACATGCCATTGCCCAGGTCCTTGTCGATCCAGGGAATCAGCGAACCGCCCAGCGGCACACCAAAGTTGGCGGTTTCATCGGCACCCAGGCTGCGCTGCTTGGCAATCACCTTGCGGTCGATCTCCAGGATGGCGCTCTTCGGGTCGTCGAGCAGGGCCTTCACTTCGGCGTTCAGCGTGCCGTACTGCGTGAGCAGTTCACGCATGTGCTGGGCACCACCGCCGCTGGCGGCCTGGTAGGTCTGGGTGCTCATCCACTCGACCAGGCCGGCCTTGTACAGCGCGCCCACGCCCATCAGCATGCAGCTCACGGTGCAGTTGCCGCCGACCCAGTTGTTGCCGCCCTTGGCCAGCGAGGCCTGGATGACCGGCAGGTTGACCGGGTCGAGGATGATGACGGCGTCCTCCTTCATGCGCAGCGTGGAGGCGGCGTCGATCCAGTGGCCGGTCCAGCCGGCGGCGCGCAGCTTGGGGAACACTTCGGAGGTGTAGTCACCGCCCTGGGCGGTAATGACGATGTCGCAGCGCTTCAGCGCCGCGATGTCGTAGGCGTCCTTCAGCGTGGTTTCGTTTTTGGCCTGTGCCGGGGCCTTGCCGCCAGCGTTGGAGGTGGAGAAGAACACCGGCTCGATCAGACCGAAGTCGCCTTCGGCCTGCATGCGGTCCATCAGGACCGAGCCGACCATGCCACGCCAGCCCACGAGGCCGACCAGATTTCCTACCTTGCTCATCGCGATTGCCCTTTCAAAGAAAAACTCTTTTTCCCCGGCTCGTCTGGGCCGGGGAGGGCGCGACGAACCGGAGCTTGACTAGCCCTTGGTAATGGTTTTGGTGATGGCGGCCACAACAGCGTCGCCCATTTCGCGGGTGCCGACCTGGGTGGTGCCTTCCGACCAGATGTCTGCCGTGCGCAAACCGGACGCGAGAACGCCCTGCACCGCCGATTCAATGCGGGCGGCGGCTTCGGGTTGGTTGAGTGAGAAACGGAGCATCATGGCAGCAGACAGTATTGTAGCCAATGGGTTGGCAATGCCTTTGCCGGCGATGTCGGGCGCGCTGCCGTGGCTGGGCTCGTAGAGGCCCTTGTTGTTCTTGTCGAGGCTGGCGGAGGGCAGCATGCCGATGGAGCCGGTCAGCATGGACGCTTCGTCGCTCAGGATGTCGCCGAACATGTTGCCGGTGACGACGACGTCGAACTTCTTCGGCGCTTTCACCAGCTGCATGGCGGCGTTGTCGACGTACATGTGGTCGAGCGCAACGTCCGGGTATTCCTTGGACACCTCGGTGACGATGTCTTTCCAGAACTGGAAGGTCTCGAGCACGTTGGCCTTGTCGACGCTGGTGACCTTCTTGCTGCGCTTGCGGGCGGCCTGGAAGGCGACATGGGCGATGCGCTCGACCTCGGGGCGGCTGTAACGCATGGTGTCAAAGGCTTCTTCGGCGCCGGG
>DASWYJ010000302.1:0-2519 GCA_036405035.1 Burkholderiaceae bacterium | reverse complement strand
CGGGTGGGGTGCCTGCCAGGCCTGCCCGTCCTGGAGAAGCCACCGGGGCGCGGGGCACATACCGCTGCTGCCTTCCACGAGCACCAGCGCGCCGCGCAGGCAGCGCAATTCGGCGCCGGCAGGCAACCGGTACAGGCGTTGCTGATGGGTCGGGAGATGGTCGCGAAGCGGGGCGGCATGCATGGTGAAACTCCTTGGTTGAACAGGCCTCCAGCGTAAAAAAATACGCGTCCGGCTGACAGGTACAGCGGTGCCTCCGCCCGGGCGCAGCAGTGCGGATTCCGGGCGCCTGTTCTGTACCGCTGCAGGCCATCCTGTATCTGTTGCGAAACAGCGTTTCGCGGCAAGATGTAGGGCATGCTGCATGCGATCCCTCCTTCCCCGGTTCCAGGGCTGTCCTCCGGCGATACGGATGCCGGTGATCCGCTGTACCAGCGGCTGGCCACGCATTACCGGGACGCCATCCAGCGCGGCGCGCTGCCGCCAGGGGTGCGCATGCCGTCGGTGCGGGAACTGATGCTGCGGCACCAGGTGAGCCTGTCCACCGCATTGCAGGTACTGCGCCGGCTGGAAGACGAGCGCTGGCTGGAAGCGCGGCCGCGGGTGGGCTATTTCGTGCGGGATCCCGCGCTGGCGCGGCTGGGCGCGGCGCGCGAGCCGGATGTGCATGCACTGCTGCCGCCCGACATGGCGGCGCCTTTCGCCGGCATCAATGAGCGCATCTCGCTGTTCCTGGACAAGGCACGCTGCGCTTCGCCGATCCGCATCGACCTGGGCAGTGCCATGCCGGCCACGACGCTGTTCGACCCCGCGCCACTGAACCGGCTGGCCACAGCCCTGCTGCGCGAACAGCCCGACGTGCTGCTGCGGGGGCCTTCGGCCCCGCACACGCACCCGGAGTTCCAGGCCGCCATGGCGCGCCGCGCGCTGGTCTGCGGCGTGAGCCTGGCGCCCGACGAGATCCTGGCCACGCTGGGCAATTCCGAAGGCGTGAACCTTGCGCTCGGCGCGGTGGCGGTGCCGGGCGATGTGGTGGCCGTGGAGTCCCCCACCTTTTTCGGCCTGCTCCAGGCGGTGGAAGCCCAGGGCCTGCGCGCGCTGGAAATTCCCAGCAGCCCGCGCACCGGTATCTCGCTGGAAGCGCTGGAACTGGCGGTGCGCCACGAGCCACGCCTGAAAGCCGTGGTGGTGGTGCCCAACCTGCAGATGCCGAGCGGCAGTGTGATGCCCGATGCCCACAAGGCGCGGCTGGTGGCGTTCTGCGTGGAGCACGACCTGGCGCTGATCGAGGATGACATCTACCGCGAACTGGTCGAGTCGCCGCAGGTGGTGCGGCCCGCCAAGGCCTGGGACCGCAGCGGGCAGGTCATCTACTGCGTGTCGTTCAACAAGACCTTTGCACCCGGCCTGCGCCAGGGCTGGATGAACGCCGGCCGCTGGCAGACCCGGGTGCAGATGCTCAAGTTTGCGCTGACCCGCAACATGCAGACCTGGTCGCAGCTCCTCACGGCCCGCAGTATTGGTGCGCCCGGCTATGACCGGCAGGTGCGGCGCCTGCGCGGCCAGCTGCGCAAGCAGCGGGAGGATGCCGCGTACGCCGTGGCGTGCTATTTCCCGCCGGGAACGCGCCTGAGCCTGCCACCGGGCGGGCTGAGCCTGTGGCTGGAATTGCCGGGCCAGGCATCGGCGTCGCGGCTGTACGACGCAGCACTGGCGCGGGGCATCCGCGTGGCCCCCGGGGCCATGTTCTCCAACTCCGATCGCTATGGCCACTTTCTGCGCCTGAGCTGCGGCATGCCGTTCACGCCGGACATCGAACAGGCCTACCGGGACCTGGGCGCGATGGTGGCCCGCCTGGCCGACGGCGCCGACGCTGCTGCGTGAGGCGCGGCCATGAAAAAACCGCCCGGGCCTTGCGGCGGGGCGGTTCTTGCAGGAAAGGCTGAATTACTTCAGCTTGATTTCCTTGTAGTCCACGTGCTTGCGTGCCTTGGGATCAAATTTCTTGATCAGCATCTTTTCAGGCGTGGTCTTCTTGTTTTTGGTGGTGGTGTAGAAATGGCCGGTACCCGCAGTGGATTCCAGCTTGATTTTTTCGCGTCCGCCTTTGGCTGCCATGGTTGTGCTCCTTCAGGTGGTGTTCAGGCTTGACCGCGTGCGCGCAGGTCTGCGAGCACGGCGTCGATGCCGTTCTTGTCGATCAGGCGCAGGGCGGCGCTGGAAACGCGCAGGCGCACCCAGCGGTTTTCGCTCTCGACCCAGAAGCGGCGGTATTGCAGGTTCGGCAGGAACCGGCGCTTGGTTTTGTTGTTGGCGTGGGAAACATTGTTTCCGACCATCGGGCCTTTACCCGTTACTTCGCAGACGCGTGCCATCAGGACACTCCGATACGTTTTTACAGCCGCCACAAGCAGTGGGGGCCTCACCTCGCCAGAAGGGTGGCGGTAACCCGAGCCGGCCGGACACCTCACGGTGCCAATTCCGGCAAAGTCCAAGATTATAGCCCAGATCGGGGCTCA
>DASWYJ010000301.1:0-3575 GCA_036405035.1 Burkholderiaceae bacterium | reverse complement strand
CGGCTCCACCGGCCCGATGCACACCCACCCGGACACCGGCGCCATCTACGGCGCCGATTTCCCGGTGGTCACCGTGGAAGACTGGGTCCACGCGCAGGCCCGCCTGCTCGACCGGCTGGGCATCACCACGCTGGCCGCCGTACTCGGCGGCAGCCTGGGCGGCATGCAGGCACTGGCCTGGACGTTGCAATACCCGGAGCGGGTGCGCCATGCGGTGGTGGTGGCCAGCGCACCCAACCTCACGGCGGAGAACATCGCCTTCAACGAAGTGGCGCGCCGCGCCATCGTGACCGACCCCGATTTCCACGGCGGCCATTTCTACGGCCACGGCGTGGTGCCCAAACGCGGCCTGCGCATCGCCCGCATGATCGGCCACATCACGTACCTCAGCGACGACGTGATGAACGAGAAGTTCGGGCGGCAGCTGCGGGAGGGCCTGGATCTGAAGTATTCAACGCAAGACGTTGAATTCCAGATCGAAAGCTACCTGCGCTACCAGGGCGACAAGTTCAGCGACTACTTCGACGCCAACACCTACCTGCTGATCACCCGCGCGCTCGACTATTTCGACCCTGCCCGCGCCTGCGGTGGTGACCTCAGCGCGGCGCTGGCGCCGGCACGGGCCCGGTTCCTGGTGGTGAGCTTCTCGACCGACTGGCGCTTCTCGCCCCGGCGCAGCCGCGAGATCGTCAAGGCGCTGCTCGACAACCGGCGCAGTGTGAGCTACGCCGAGATCGACGCGCCGCACGGCCACGACGCCTTCCTGCTCGACGACCCGCGCTACCTCGCGCTGGTGCGCAACTATTTCGAGAAAGAAGTGGGAGGCCCGGCATGAGCGAGCCCGGCATCATGCACGCCATCGCCGAACTGGTGCCCCACGGCTCCCGCGTGCTCGACCTCGGTTGCGGCAACGGTGCGATGCTGGCGCACCTGCAGGCCACGCGCGGCTGCAGCGGCTACGGCATCGAGATCGACGACGGCAACGTGCTGGCCTGCGTGCAGCGCGGCGTCAACGTGATCCAGCTCAACCTCGAAGACGGCCTGGCCATCTTCGACGACGCCTCGTTCGACGTGGTGCTGCAGATCGACACCTTCCAGCACCTGCGCAACGCCGAAACCATGCTGCGCGAAACGGCGCGGGTGGGCCGGGTGGGCATCATTGCCTTTCCCAATTTCGGCCACTGGCCGAACCGGCTGAGCGTGCTGCGCGGGCGCATGCCGGTGAACACCCGGCTGCCCTTCCAGTGGTACGACACCCCCAACCTGCGGGTGGGCACCTTCCGGGATTTCGCGGCGCTGGCCGACAAGAACCAACTAACCGTCCTCGATGCCCATGGCCTGCACGCCGGGCAGCCGGTGCGGCTGTGGCCCAACCTGCGCGCCAGCACGGCGGTGTTCAAGGTCCGGCGCAGCGCCTGAGGGCCGCGCTCCGGGCTCAGGCGTCCGGCGGCGTTTCCGCTGGCGCCGCACCGGTGCCACACACCACCCGGTTGCGCCCCTGGCGCTTGGCGTCGTAGAGCGCCGCATCGGCACGCGCCAGCAGCGCGGCAGGATCAGTGTCATCGCCGCGGCTACCCGCCAGCCCCACGCTGATGGTGACCGGGCCAAAGGCTTCCTGCCAGTGCGCGGCCACGCCATCGACCAGCTCCTGCGCAATCACGCGGGCGCCGGCAAGATCGGTTTCGGGCAGCATCAGCACGAACTCCTCGCCGCCCATGCGCGCCACCACGTCAGAGCTGCGCACCCGCTGGCGCAACATGCCCGCCACGCCGCACAGCACACGGTCACCCATCTCGTGGCCAAAGCGGTCGTTGATGCGCTTGAAGTGGTCGATGTCGATCATGGCCACGCTGAGCGCGCGGCCGTTGCGCCGCGCAACCCGCAGCGCGGGCTCGAACAGCAGCTGGAAGCCGCGCCGGTTCAGCAGGCCGGTCAGCGGATCGCTCTGCGCCTGCCGGCCCAGCTCCTCGTTGGCGGCTTCCAGTTCGGCGGTGCGCTGGCGCACCGTGGCCTCCATCGATTCATTGGCCTGCAGCAGCCGGTGGGTCATGCTGTGGAGCGAGCGGGAAAGGCTGTGCATCTCGGGGCTGTTGTCCAGCACGGGTATCTCGGCGCCCGCCTTGCCGGCCTGCACCTGGTGCGCGGCCCGGGCCATCACCGACAGCGGGCGGCTGACGCGGCCCGATACCAGCCACGCCAGCACCGAACCGAGCACCGCCGCCAGCAGGCCCAGCCCCAGTGTCTGCCAGGTGGCGGTCCGCACGCCGGCATAGGCCAGCGCCGTGGGTTCGCGCACCACCACCTGCCAGCCCAGATCGCTCGCCCGGCTCTGCGCCGGCACCATCTTGACCGAGGTCAGGTAGGAGGCGCCATCGGCCCAGTCCACCACCGACACGCCGGGTGGCGCATAGGCCGCGCCGATGCCCGGCGCCACCGGCAGCGCGAGGCCGGCGAACGGCGCGGTCTTGCCGCCCGGCGCGTAGATGACCTTGCCGGCGCGGTCGAACACGAAAATCTGCACCTGGCGCTCACGCGCGTCGCCGGGCAGCAGCGCTTCGATCTGGCCGTTGATCCAGTCCCAGCTGCCATGGATGGCCAGCACGCCGAGGGGCTTGCCGCCCGCCTGCACCGGCACCGAAAAATCCACGAAGCGCAGCGGCTCACCCGATTGCGAGGGCGGCAGAAACTTCGCCAGCAGCTTGGCCGGATGCACGTCGCCCACGTACAGGCCCTGCAGGCCCGGCGCGAACCACGGCCGCTGGCTCACGTTCTCGCCCACCAGCAGATCGCCCGTGGCGGCCCGCACCACGCCCTGCGTGTCGGCCACACCGATCCACGAATTGCCGGGGCTGTTGGCCTGGCTGGTGGCCAGCATCTGCTGCACCTCGCCGGCAGCAATGCCGTTGGCCCACACCGCCTGCAGGCTGGCCATCTTCTGCACCTCGTTGGCGCCGGCCACCAGCTCCCCGGCCAGCATGCGCGTGACGTTGGCCGATATCGCCGACAGCGATACTTCGGCCTGCTCGCGGATGCGCGATTTCAGCAGCTCGCCCACGGCCACGGAAAGCAGCACGGCCATCACCGCCACCAGCGTGCCGAACGCGATGGTGATCTGGAGCCGGAAACTGAAGCGGGGCAGCGGCATGGGAGGACAGGTAGTGGAAAGACTGTACAACCATGGTACGCAACCCAACACCACGATATCCCGGTGATTGGCGGGGGAACCCGGCCCAAATCGCCCTGCGCGGCGGGGCGGCGCGCGGCGCCGGCATGGCGGCCTGCTAGCATCCGGCAACGGGATTCACCAGCCTCCCGTTTTCATCCTGAAAAGACGGTGTCCCGTCCAAGCGCTGGCAACCGCTCTGGAGTTTTTCCTGTGGACACCGCACGCCCCCCCATCCCACCCGCACCGGCCTGTGCGCCGGCCATGGTCCCGTTCCGCGAGGCGCTGGCCTTCTGGTTCAAGCTCGGCTGCATCAGCTTTGGCGGCCCGGCCGGGCAGATTGCCATCATGCACCGCGAGCTGGTGGAGCAGAAGCGCTGGATCTCCGAGCAGCGTTTCCTGCACGCGCTGA
>DASWYJ010000300.1:0-5968 GCA_036405035.1 Burkholderiaceae bacterium | reverse complement strand
GGCCCGCCGCCGCGCCGCCGCCGGCGCCCGCCGCGAGGCGCTCGATGCCGCGCTGCTGGCCTACCGGCAGGCGGTGGTCGAAGGGGTGGCCGAAACCGAAATGGCGCTGGCCACGCTGGACGTGCAGCGCGAACGCGAAGGGCGGCTGCAGGCCGCCCACCACAGCCTGCAGCAACGCCAGCGCGACCAGGCCACGCTGGTGCGGCTCGGCCTTGCCAGCACGCTGGAGCAACTGGCGGCCGAACGCGCCGCCTGTGAAGCTGCGCTGGAACTGGCGACCACCCGCGCCGCCCGCACGCTGGCGCTGGTGGCGTTGTACAAGGCGCTGGGCGGGGCGCCGCTGGTCGACGCGCAGGCGCTGGCCGCTGCCGGTACAGCAGGAGCCGCCCGGTGATCGCGCTGGCCCGCAAAACCTTTTTGCACGAATGGCGGCGTTTCGTGCCGGCGATTTTCGCCATCGGTTTTTCCGGTGTGCTGCTGGTGGTGCAGGCGGCGCTGGTGCTGGGCATCTTTGGCAGCGCGGCGGTGTCGGTCACGGCCTCGTCGGCCGACCTGTGGGCCGGCTACCCAGGCACGCAAAGCGTCAATTTCGGCCGGCCGGTCGGCGCCGACGTGGAAATGCGGCTGCGCATGGACCCCGACGTGACCGCGGTGGAGCCCTACCTGTGGGTCGAGGCCAACTGGCACAACCCGCAGAAGGTGGGGGGCGGTATTTCGGTATTTGTTTCCGGCATCCGCACGCAGACCGATGCGCTGATGTTCTCCACCATCCTGCCGCCCGGTTTGCGCCAGATGCTGCGCGAGCCGGGTGCGGTCATCGTCGACCGGGCCGATGTCGAACAACTGGGCATCCACCCCGGGGACAGTGCCCGCATCAACGGCCAGCGTGTGCGGCTGGTGGCGGCGATCCCGGGATTGCGTGCGCTGGGGGGTGTCAATGTGCTGGCGTCCCTCGACACCGCGCAGGTACTGGCCGGCAGCGACCAGCCGCCGGGCACGACCTACTTCGTGGCCAAGGTGCGCAACCCCGCGCAGGCCGGGGTGGTGCAGGCCCGCATGGTGGCCGACCCGGCGTTTGGCCCGTTCGAGGTCTGGACGGCGCGGCAGTTCGGCACGCGTTCGCAGCTCTATTGGATGTTCGACACCGGTGCCGGCATTGCGGTGCTGTTCATGGCCGGCATCGTGTGCCTGGTCGGCGCGGCCGTGACCAGCCAGTCTTTCATGGCGGTGGTGGCATCGTCTTCCCGCGAGTACGCCATGCTCAATGCGCTGGGCGTCAGCATGGCGGCGCTGGGGCGGGTGGTCATTACCCAGGCCTGCTGGATCGGTGGCATCGGCCTGCTGGTGGCCGCACTGGCCAGCACCCTGCTGCTGAGCCTGGCCGCCAGCCAGGACGTGCCGGTTTCCATGAACCTGCTGGTGGCGCTGGTGTGCGCGCTGCTGGTCGGTGGGCTGGCGCTGGTGTCGGGCCTGATCGCGGTGCGGGGCCTGTTGCGTGCCGACCCGGCGGTGTTGTTGCGGTAACGGTCATGCTGACAACCGGCACACCCCGTATCCCGCCCTCCCCCCGCGTGGCCAGCATCGAGGCCCGCGCGGTGAGCAAATCATTCGTCACCGGTGTGGTGCGGGTGCAGGTGCTGCAGCAGCTGTCGATCACGCTGCACGCGGCCGAGCTGACGCTGATCTCCGGCCCGTCGGGCTGTGGCAAGAGCACGCTGCTGTCGCTGCTGAGTGGCCTGCAGGGGCCGGACGAAGGCGAGATCGTGGCGCTGGGCCAGCCGCTGGGCCGGCTCGACAAGCGCACGCTGGAGCGTTTCCGGCTGCAGCACACCGGTTTCGTGTTCCAGGGTTTCAACCTGTTCTCGGCGCTCACCGCCGTGGAGCAGGTGCAGTTGCCGCTGGGCTACTTGGGCCTGTCCGCCGCCGAATCGCTGCAGCGTGCCATGCGTGCACTCGACGAGGTGGGCATGGCCCAGCGCGCACAATCCCGGCCGGCCGAGCTTTCGGGTGGCGAAAAGCAGCGCGTGGCGATTGCCCGTGCGCTGGCCAAGGAGCCCCAGCTGCTGTTCGCCGACGAACCCACCAGCGCGCTCGACGCCGACAACGGCCAGCGCGTCATCGACATCCTGCACCAGATCGCACGCAGCCATGGCACCACCGTGCTGTGCGTCAGCCACGACCCGCGGCTGGTGCGCCATGCCGACCGCGTGCTCAACATGGAAGACGGCCGCATCTGCAACGACCGCCGGCTGGCCCCGGTATCCGCCCCACCGCTGCACCGCCGGCCTGCTGCTCGCAGCGAGCCTGCTGCTGGCCGCCTGCCTGGACCGTACCGCCACGGCCCCGCCCGCCAGCGCGCCCGCATCCGCAGCCGCCCCCGGGCCGCGCGACGTGGCCATGGCCCGCGGCAAGGTCGAGGTACAGGGTGGCCTGCTGGACGTGATGGCGCAGCTCGACGGCATCGTCGAATCGGTCGCGGTGCAGGAGGGGGACCGGGTGAAACAGGGCCAGGTGCTGCTGCGGCTGGCGCCCGACGCCGCCGCGACCGACGCCGGCCTGGCCAAGGCCGAACTGCAGCTGGCGCAGGCCCGCCGCGCGGCAGCGCAGGCCCGGCTGCCGGCCACGCGCCGGCTGGCCAGCCGCCTGGGTGAGGCCGCGCAGGCCGGTGCCGCAGAACCACAGCGGGCCGACGAGGCCCGCCAGGCACAACGCGATGCCGAAGCGGCGGTGGCCGTGGCCGGCGCCGAGGTGGCCGTGGCACGGCAGCGGCTGCGGCAGGTGCAGGCGCTGGCCCGCCGGCAAACCGTGGCTGCCGCACAGGACGGCACCGTGGTGCGCCTGCAGGTACAGCCCGGTGCACGGGTTTCGGCCCAGGGCGGCAAGGCGCTGCTGGTGCTGATGCCGCAGCGGCCGCTGCTGGTGCGGGCCGAGTTGAACGAACGCTATGTGGCGGCGGTGAAACCCGGCATGTGGGCCCGCATCAGCGTCGAGACCGACACCCCGAACGGTGGCCGCAGCGAACTGCCGCAGGCCCGGGTCACGCGCATCAGCCCGCTCTACGGCGCGAGCCGGCTCGACGACGAAACCGCGCTGCGCAGCAACGTGCGGGTGGTGGATTGTTTTCTGGAATTTGACCAGGCGCCAGACCTGCGCGTCGGTCAGGATGTGAGGGTGAGTTTTCATGAATGAACAGGTGATTGACTTCGTGGACCTGCGGTCTGCAACAACTTCCACCGCAGCAAGCTGGGTGGTGCAGTGCGATTTCGACGGCACCATCAGCCTGGTGGACGTGACCGACAGCCTGCTGGAGCGCTTTGGCCGGCCCGGCTGGCGTGCGCTGGAGGCCGACTGGGAAAGCGGGCGCATCGGCTCACGCGAATGCATGAAGGGCCAGATCGCGCTGCTCGACATGGGCGAGGACGAGCTGGACGCCCATCTCGACACCATCGCCATCGACCCGCATTTCCCGGCCTTTGTGCGCGCCGCCGAGCGCGCAGGCCAGCTCGTGCAGGTGGTAAGCGACGGGCTCGACCGCGCCATCCACCACGTGCTGGCGCGGCACGGCCTGGGCCATCTGCCGGTGATCGCCAACCAGCTCGTGGCAGACGGGCCGCGTGCCTGGAAGCTGCAATCGCCGTATGCCAGCGGTGCCTGTGTACGCGCCAGCGGCAACTGCAAGTGCGAGCGGCTTGCCGAGCAGCGCGCGCAGCAGCGCCAGGTGCTGTATGTGGGCGATGGCGCCTCCGACTTCTGCGTTTCGGGCAAGGCCGATTTCGTGCTCGCCAAGGCGCGCCTGATCGGCTACTGCCGCGACCACCAGATCGCACACGCCGCCTTCACCGACTTCAGCGAGGCGATCGCGCTGCACGACGAGATCACCGCCGGCGCCACCGTGGCACCATGAGCGCGCCCATGGACATCTGCACCACCGACAACGAATTCCTGTTCGAAGGGGGCCGCACCGGCGTGTTGCTGGTGCACGGCCTGACCGGCACGCCCAACGAGATGCGCATGCTGGGCAAGGGCCTGCACCGCGCCGGCTTCACCGTGTACGGCATGCAGCTCGCCGGCCACTGCGGTACGTCGCAGGACCTGCTGGCCACGCACCGCGCCGACTGGTCGGCCAGCGTGCGCGCTGCGGCGGCACGGCTGCGCACCCGCACCGACCGGCTGGTGGTGATGGGGCTGTCGATGGGGGCGGTGCTCGCGCTCGAACTCGCAGCCGACGAACCCGACGGCGTGGCCGGCGTGGTGGCGCTGTCCACGATGTTCTGGCACGACGGCTGGAGCATTCCGCTGTACACCAAGCTGGCCTTCCTGATGCGGCCATTCCGCTTTTTCGGCATTGGCCGCCACAAGGTCTTCATGGAGCAGCCGCCCTACGGCATCAAGGACGAGGCGCTGCGCAAACGCATCGTGGCGCAGATGCACTCCGGCGACAGCGCCGCCGCCGGCCTGCCGGGCAACCCGTGGTGGTCGCTGATCGAGATGCGTGCGCTCTCGGCCCATGTGCTGCGGCGCCTGCCTGCCATCCGCTGCCCGGTGCTGGCGCTGCACGCGCAGCACGACGACGTGTCCAGCGTGGCCAACGCCCGGGTGATTGCGGCCAAAGCGAGGCACGCACCGGTGGAGATCATCCTGCTGGCCGACAGTTACCACATGATCACCATCGACCGCGAGCGCCGGGCCGTGATTGCCCACGCCGTGGCGTTTGCCGAACGCACGGCGCCGCTGCAACCCACTCCGGCGCACCCCGCCAACCGGCCCGATGTGGCGCTGGCGGCATGAACGGGGCCGAAACGCTGTCACCGCTGGTTCTGCTGCTGTGGGCACTCAACGTGGTGGTCGACAGCGGCGGCCAGCTCGCCTTCAAGGCGGCGGCGGTCGACCCGCAGGTGCATGCCGGCCACGAAGGGCTGGCGCGCTGGCGTGCCATGGCCCGCCGGCCCTGGCTGTGGGTGGGCGTGACCTGCTACGTGGCCGAGTTCGTGCTGTGGCTGGCTTTTCTCTCGCTGGTGCCACTCTCCGAAGGCGTGTTGCTGGGCTCCATCAACATCGTTGCCATCATGCTGGCGGGCCGCTATTTCTTTGCCGAGAAACTCTCGCCGCTGCGGGTCGCCGGCATTCTGCTGATCTCCATCGGCGTGGCACTGGTCGGCTGGAGCTGATATGACCCCCACGTTCGTCACTGCGTGTACTTCTCTGCCCCCCCAGGGGGCGCTCGCCGCCTTGGGGCGGCCCGGCGGTGGCGGCAACTGACATGAAACGCTTCTACCTCATCGGTTTTCTGGTACTGATGGCCTTTGACACGCTGGCGCAGATCAGCTTCAAGTACGCCGCCGGCCACGCGCTGCCGCTGGAACCCAGCGCAGGCTGGATGCTGCGGGTGTTCGGCCAGCCGTGGATCTATGGCGCGCTGCTCGGCTACATCGGCGCCTTCTTCACCTGGATGACACTGCTGCGCCACGCGCCCATTGGGCCGGCGTTTGCCGCCTCGCACCTGGAGATCGTGTCGGTGCTGGCGCTGTCGACCTGGCTGTTCCAGGAACAGGTGGGCTGGCCCCAGCTCTGCGGTGCCGCGCTGATTGCCGGTGGCATCCTGTGCCTGGCCTTCAGCGAAGCCGCCGAGGCCCCGCCCGCCGCGCCCTGAGCAACCCCGCATGGCGCAGCGCCACACCGTTCCCCCCACCGCCAGCCTGCCGCTGGGGCTGGCCGACCTGGCACCGGGGGGCACCAACAACCTGGGCACAGCCATGGCCCGCTTTCTGGGCGTGGAGGCGGCACTCATCACCTGCTCCGGCACCGCCGCGCTGTGCGCCGCACTCACGGCGCTGCGGCAGCGCGCGCCGGAACGCGACACGGTGGTGGTGCCGGCCTACACCTGCCCGCTGGTGGCACTGGCCGTGGCCCGCTGCGGCCTGCGCCTGCAGCTGTGCGACCTGCGCCCCGAGAGTTTCGATTTCGACCC
>DASWYJ010000299.1:0-3412 GCA_036405035.1 Burkholderiaceae bacterium | reverse complement strand
CAGGCGCTCGATGGGCCGCAGCGCCTGGTCGTCGCCACGCAGCAGCCCCTGCCGGCACCAGCTGCGCGCCAGGGTGTCGAAGGCAAAGGCCTGCGGGGTGTCGCGGTACATGTTGCGCGGGAACTGGTCGGTCAGCACGATGAGCGCCAGTCGGCCGCGGGGCGTGTGGGCCCAATGGTCGAGCGCACCGCTGGCGGCACGGGTGGTCCACGCGGCGAAGCGGGTGCGGATGGCGGCATCGGTGGCGGGATCCTTCTTCCACCACAGCGCGGATTGCCGGGCGGCAATGGCAGCGTCGCCGGCCGTGGGGTCCGGCGCGCCGCCAAACCAGAAGGCCAGCACCGATTCGGGTGTTTCGGCAGGTGCGGGCACAGGCGCCGCGCGCAGCGTGGCAATGTCGTCCAGAATGCTGGCCAGCAGTTCCTGCACCAGCTGCGCGCCATGCTCGGCCGTCGCGCCGGTGGGATCGCCATACACCCCGCTGGGTGAATAGGTGCCGGCGCCGTGCGGGTCCCGGGTCAGGCCACCACGGCCGTTGCGGGCATGCTGGTCGCGCACGGCCAGCGGCATCTGCACCCGGTCGGGGGCGATGTGCAGCATGACCGAGGTTTCCACCAGATCGGCATGGCTGCCCGGACCCTGCTGCCGCTCCAGCGCGGCTTTCACCGGGCCGGCCCGTGTGAGGTCGGTGAAATGCAGCAGCACCCCATCCTCGGCCAGTACCTGCGCGGCGGCATGCAGCGGACCGTTGGTGGAGATGCCGTAGTTCAGCACATAGAAGCGGCGTGCGCCGTGCCGCGCCAGGCTGCGGACGATGCCCAATACGGTGTCGCGCGCGGTGCCGGCGTCGAGCGATACCGAGCCGGGATAGTCGGTGAAGGCCGGGTAGTGGCTGTAGGGCACGGTGGGCAACACCAGCACCTCCGCCTGTTCCTGCACCCGGTTCTTCAGGTACTCGGCCTGCAGCCAGTCGGTATGGAGGGGCAGATGGGGACCATGTTCCTTGGTGGCGGCACCGAGGGGCAGCACCAGCACGGCGTCGGCCGTGAGCAGCGGCGCGGCCTGCTGCCAGGAAAGCTGTGCCAGCTCCATGCGGGCCTCAGTACAGGGTGGCGCGCTGCCGGGCGGGCAGCTCGCTGTCGTACCGGGTGGCGTCGATCGCCGATGCGGTGAGCGCCGCCAGGATGGTGCCGGGGCTGGGTACCTGCGCAGGCCGCGCCGGCGGCAGCGCGCCCCAGAGCGCCGAGCGCTGGATCGCCCGCGCGCACTGGAAGAACACCGTCTGCACCGACACCACCAGCACGCATTTGGGCGGCTGGCCCTGCACCACGAAGCGCTGCAGCAGGGCCGGGTCGGTGGAGATGGCCGCCGTGCCATTGACGCGCAGGGTTTCGCCCACGCCGGGAATCAGGAACAGCAACGCCACCCGCGGATCGGCAATGATGTTGTGCAGGCTGTCGATGCGGTTGTTGCCGCGCCGCTCGGGCAGCAGCAGTGTGGTGTCGTCCTCGACCACGACGAAGCCTGCGGCATCACCGCGCGGCGACGCATCCATTCCGCCCGGCCCGCTGGTGGCCAGTACCACGAAGGGTGAGGCCTGGATCAGCGCCCGGTATTGCGGGTGCAGGTAGGGGATTTCCTTGCGCAGCGAAGCCTCTCCAACCGGCCCGAACAATGCGGCCAGCTGCTCGGTGGTAGTGATCTGGTGGGGCGCGGTGGTGGTGGGCATGGTGGTTCCAGCAGGGACGCTTCCCCATTATGCGCAGGCCGGATATCCCCTGCTACGCCGTGACGATCCAGCCTTCGAGCGGGTCGATCCGGGCCGGCAGCCCGTAGTGCGGCGCGCCCTGCTGCTGCGCCCAGGCAGCCTGCAGCAGGCACAGCACGGCGTCGAGGCTGTCGCCGCTGGCGTCGTCGGCCAGGGCGTCGCGCTGCGCATGGCTGAGCTTGAGGCGCAGGCCGAGGCGGGTCTGGCCATGCTCCAGCGCGGTGAGCAGGTCCTTGCGGGCAATCAGGCGGTCGGCTGTGTGTTTGGCCTTGTCGTCGCTTTTGTAGCTGCGCGTGCCCAGGATCTCGCGCGCCAGAAGGCCGGGGTAGCCTTCCAGCGCCACGCGGCGCGCATCGCCCGGGTGCAGGCCGGGCAGGTGCACGCCCGCCGCCAGCAGCGGCGGCACACCGGCATGCAGCATGAGAGCCACCGGCGGGTTGACCCACTTCATGCTGGGGCTGGAGCCGGCGGGCCTGTCGGTGGCGCGGTGGGCGAACTTTCCGCCCGCGGGCCGGGCATCGCAGAACGCGGCAAAGGTGGTGCGGATGGTGGCGCGGTCGAGCGCTGCATAGTGGCGCATGCAGGCCAGCCAGCCGGTGGGCCAGCCCAGATGCTCCACCAGTTCACGCGGCAGGCCGAAGGGAAAGTCGAAGGCCCCTACCCAGTGGCCGGGTTCGGCCATGCGGGCCGCAAACGCCTCCAGCGATGCGATGCGCTCCAGCCGCGCCAGCACCAACCGGCCGCCGGCCAGGCTGCCATGGGCCAGCACGATGGGTTTGCGCGCGCTGGGCGCACTGGAGAAATCGCAGCCGAGCAGGCCGGGAACCGCAGGGCTGGCCAAGGGCTCAGGCCGGCTCGCCGAGCGCGGCACGCAGGGCCGGCGGCACCGGCCCACTGCGCAGCGGGCTGCCGGGACCGGCTTCGTACTGGCACCAGACACGGGTTTCGCTGCCGTGGGCCAGCAGCCGGCCATCGGCATGGACAACCCGGTGGCCGACCACAAAGGACGTACGGCCCCAGCGCGTGATCTGGGACTCCACCGTGCAGTGGTCGCCAAAGGTGGGCGAAGCCACGAAGGCACATTGCGTATCGACCGACGGAATCGTCCAGCCTTCGGTGCGGATGCGGGCGGCCGGCCAGCCGGCGAGCTCCAGCAGCGCCCAGGTGGCGGCGTCCATCCAGCGGTAGTAGGTGGGGTAGTAGATGATGCCGGCGGGGTCGCAATCACCCCAGGCAACTTGGCGCGGCAGGCGGCCCAGCACCACACTCATGGGCCGACTCCGGCCCCCTGTTTCGCCGCCGGGCCGCCCCAAGGCGAAACGCGACCCCCTCGGGGGGCAGCGAACCACACGCAGTGGGGAGCGTGGGGGTTCATGCCCTGCCGATGATGGACGCGGTGGCCATCAGTTCTTCGAGCAAGGCCAGCGAGACCTTGCCCGATACCGCATACGGGTCGAGCTCGGGTTTCTCGGCGTACTTCAGCAGGATGCTGGTGTTGATCTTCGACATGTTGACCTGGCCCATGGTCCAGCCGCCGAAACGGCGCTCGCTGATTTCCTCGTAGTGCAACAGCACCACATCCTTGTGGCGGCTGTCTTTCTGGATGTGGCCATACAGGTCGCTGACGGCCATGCGGCCACCCTC
>DASWYJ010000298.1:0-9967 GCA_036405035.1 Burkholderiaceae bacterium | reverse complement strand
ATTTCTCGCGGAGTGTGTCCGCAAATACGGTATACTTCGTGATTCATTGCAGCCCAGCTGCTATGGGTTCTTAGCTCAGTTGGTAGAGCAGCGGACTCTTAATCCGTAGGTCGAGTGTTCGAGTCACTCAGGACCCACCATCCCATTTAAAAAAGACTTGGCCAAATGGCCAGGTCTTTTTTTTGCCCTTTCCGCAAACAACCACCTACTCTTTGTCGCCCTGCGGCAGGTAGGCTGCGGGAAACTGCGGCAATCCATCGCGGATTTCCCACCAGCTGGCCTTGGATGCAGTATGAAAATGCACCGATGGCCCCACGGGCAAAGGCTCCTGGATCAGCCCCGCACGAATACGCAACACACCCGGCAAACTGTCCTTGCGACTGTAGACCGGTGAGCCACAGCGGCTGCAAAAAACCCGCTGCTTGCCGGGAGACGATTCATACGCAGTCAGCAATTCCGCACCGGCCGCCAGTTCGAATGTCGCCACCGCCACCGGTATATTGGTGGCAAAGGGGCCTCCCTGGGCCCGGCGGCATTGCGAGCAATGGCACACCTGCACGGGCTCCAGTATCCCGGCAATACGAAACCGTACGCCGCCGCACAAGCAACGTCCTGTATACATGGGTCCTCCTGCTTCGCCACCCGTCCGGAGCGGGCGGCACTCCCGGGTGATTATGGCCGCGGCCACATTTGTAAGCCCTTCGTTTTCAATACGGAAGGCCAATGAATACCTTGCACCACATGGTCCGTAAAAATATGTAACCATATTTGAAGGAGGGCCTGCTGCAGACGAAGAATGCTTCTACTGTCTGTGAGGAGTCTTCCGCGTTCTCGCCCTCCCGCAGATGCCACGCAACAACCGGCCGCCACCCGCAGCCGCAAGAAAACGAGGCATCCATGACCCTGCAATTCCGTACCGATCCCGATCTGGATGACCAAACGCCGGCCCGCCGCCAGGTGTCGGCATACCGGCGCTGCAAATCCATGCTCAACCCCCGCTGGCCTGTAGACAACAGCGCGGGCAGTATTTCAACCACAACAGCCCCCCTGCGCCGCGACAATAGCCCCTGGAGCATTCGCACCCAGCCGGCCTCCGGAGCGCCGCCGGTACACCGGCACTGAAACGCGCGCACGGCGGTGCGGGCCGGCCGCACCCTCGCGTTCAGAACGAGAACGCTTCTAAGGCGCAAACGCATGCAATCCGCCAGCATGGGGGTTTTCTTGCATGGGAGCGGCCAGAGCCGGACAATGGGGATATCTACAACAAGAAGGATTTCCCATGCAAGGCGACGCAAAAGTCATCGAACAGCTCCAGGCCCAGCTCAAGAACGAGTTGACGGCCATCAACCAGTATTTCCTGCACTACCGGATGCTGAAACACTGGGGCCTGGACAAGCTGGCCAAGAAGGAATATGCCGAGTCGATTGGTGAGATGAAGCATGCCGACATCCTGATGGATCGCATTTTTACGTTGGACGGCCTGCCCAACCTGCAAGATCTCGGCAAACTGATGGTGGGCGAAAACGTGCCGGAAATCCTGTCGTGTGATCTGGAAAGCGAGCGCGGCGCCCAAGCCACCATCAAGGCCGGCATTGCGCAATGCGAGGCCTCGCGCGACTATGTGTCACGCGACTTGTTGCAGGGCATTCTCGAAGACACGGAAGAACACATTGACTTCCTCGAAACCCAGATCGATCTGATCGACAAGGTTGGCCTGCAGAACTACCAGCAGAGCCAGATGGGCGAGATCGAATAGCGCATCCTTCCGCTCTCCCTGCAAAGAAAAAGCCCCGCGTTGCGGGGCTTTTTTCTTGCGGCAAGGCGATTCTCAATCGGGCTTGCGATCAAAGCGACCACCACTGCGGGCGGCAGCGGGGCGCTTGTGCGCATCGCGCGGTGCAAACGGGCGGCCTGCGCCATCGGGGCGTGCAAACGCGGGTTTACCGAACGCGGGCCGGCGTTCACCAAATTCCTGCTGGGTGCGGGGCGCATAACCATCGCCCCGGGCATCGGCAACGGCTGCACCAAAGCCGCTCTTGCGGCCATAGCCGCCACCGGCGTTGTCACGGGGGGCACCAAAACTGCCACGGGAAGGTGCACCGCGGGTGGGACCAAACTTGCGGTCGCGCGAAGGAGTTTCCCGGGCACCAAAATTGCCACGTGGTCGCGAATCAGGCATGCGCTGCTGGGGTTCCAGCCCGGCAACCACGTCGGCCTTGAATTGCTGCCGGCTGTAGCCTTCAATGTCGAAGATCTTGCGGCGATCCCGGAATTCGGCAAAGGTCACGGCAATACCGTCACGCCCGGCACGGCCCGTGCGGCCAATGCGGTGGGTGTAGTCCTCCGCCTTCATTGGCAGGCCGAAATTGAACACGTGGGTGATGGTGGGCACATCGATGCCACGCGCAGCGACATCGGTGGCGACCAGAATCTGTACCTGGCCCTGGCGCAGCGCCATCAGGCGGCGGTTGCGCAGGCCCTGGCTCAGGGCGCCATGCAATGCCACCGCGGAGAAACCTTCCTGTTGCAGGTCATTGGCAAGACCGTCGCATTCCACCTGGGTGCTGGCAAACACGATGGCCTGGTTGATCGACGCATCCCGCAGCCAGTGGTCGAGCAGCTTGCGCTTGTGCTGGACGTTGTCGGCCCAATACAGCATCTGCTTGATGTTGGCGTGCTTCTCCTGGGGGGAATCAATCTGCACACGCTGCGGCTCGCGCATCACACGGGCAGCCAGCTGCTGGATGCGCGGCGCAAAGGTGGCGCTGAACATCATGGTCTGGCGGCGCTTGACCGTCAGTTGGTTGATTTCGGCCAGATCATCGGAAAAGCCCAGGTCGAGCATGCGATCGGCTTCGTCCACAACCAGGAACTGCACCTGATCGAGCTTGATCTGCATGGAACGCTGCAGATCCAGCAGACGGCCCGGTGTGGCCACCACCAGGTCAGCGTTCTGCAGTTTCGCAATCTGCAGCTGGTACGGCATGCCTCCGACCACGCTGGCAATACGCAGCCCGCGGCAGTGCTTGACGAGATCAATCGCGTCATGCGCCACCTGTTGGGCAAGTTCACGCGTCGGGCACAGCACCAGTGCACCGGGCGTTGCCGCCTTGAAATTGCGCGAGCTGGTCGGATCCTTGCGCTTGGCCCGCTTGGGGGCGGGTTCACCCCGTGCGGCGGCCTCTGCAACAGCACGTTCGTACTGGGCACGCTCATCGGCTTCCGCCTGGGCCTGCTGCTGCAGCAGCGTATGCAATACCGGCAGCAGAAAAGCCGCCGTCTTGCCACTGCCGGTCTGGCTCGACACCATCAGATCGGTGAACTGCTGGGCCGCATTGTCGGCCTGCATGGCCAGCGGGACCACCCGCTGCTGTACGGTGGTGGGTTGGCTGAAACCGAGGTCCTGCACCGCGTGCAGCAGTTCGGATGCCAGGCCCAGCGTCACAAAGCCGTTGGGCTCGGCCTGCACTGCGGCGTCGGCGCCGTCAAAAGCCGGAATCGCCGAATCGGCAATGTCGGACACAAAGGAATCAACGGGCGAAGCTTCGCCCGAATCGCGGAAAGCGTCGGTCATGGAGTTCTCACACCGAAGGTTCGCCCAAGGGGCGAGCTTCGTTTATGGTTAACAAACATCAACCATCAAACGAAACCTGCACTGTATCCAGTGCGGGAGGGACTCTTCTATGGAGTCCCGGTGTGTGAAGGGAGATGCACAAATCCGCCAGCAAAACTGGCGAAGCCTTTGATTATCACACAGTTCCGGGTAAACCCCAAGCTCTTTCAAGCAAGCCGCAAAAAATGGCTGCGATAGTGCACCAATTCCTCTATGGACTCGTGCACATCGGCCAGCGCAGTGTGTTTCTGCTGCTTCTTGAAGGCGCTGTACACCTCGGGACGCCAGCGTTTGGCCAACTCCTTGAGCGTGCTCACATCCAGGTTACGGTAGTGGAAAAATGCCTCCAGCTTCGGCATGTAGCGCACCAGGAAGCGCCGGTCCTGGCTGATGGTGTTGCCGCACAACGGTGACGCGCCCGCAGGCACATAGGCCTTGAGAAACGCCATGATCTGTGCCTCTGCCTCGGCTTCAGTGGTTGTTGATGCACGCACTTTGTCGATCAGGCCACTGCGGCCGTGGGTGCCCTTGTTCCATGCGTCCATCCGGTCCAGCTGGGCATCGCTCTGGTGAATGACAAACACCGGGCCTTCGACACGCGGCTCGAGTTGCGGGCCGGTCACGACAATGGCGATTTCCAGCAGGCGATCGGTTTCGGGATCGAGCCCGGTCATTTCGCAGTCGAGCCAGACAAGGTTCTGGTCGGATTTTGTGAGTGAGGGCATCAAATCGGGCATGGAGCCAATTGTCGCCGATGGCCTAAACTCGCGGCCATGCACGAGTCACTGCCCTCCTCCGACCTCGCATCGGCTTTTTTTGCGACCGCCCTCGTACTTGGCCTGCTGCTTCAGGTCTGGCTTGCATCGCGCCAGGTTCGCCACGTGGCGCGTAACCGGGCTGCCGTGCCGGATGCATTTGTCCACACGATTGCACTGGCGGCCCACCAGAAGGCGGCCGACTACACCATTGCCAAGTCGCGGCTCGGGTTGCTGGAACTGGCCTTCAGCACCACGATTCTGCTGGGCTGGACGCTGCTCGGTGGTCTGGGGGGTCTGGATCGTGTCCTGCTTGGCGCAATCGGCGAAGGCCGTCCGCTGCTGCAGCAACTCACACTGCTGGCAGCGTTTGCGGCCGTGGCAGGCCTGCTGGATCTGCCGTTCGGCTACTACCGCACCTTTGTCCTCGAAGCGCGTTTCGGTTTCAACAAGATGACTCCCGGCATCTGGCTGGCTGACCAGGCCAAAGCCTGGCTGCTGGCTGCAGCCATTGGCCTGCCGCTGGCGCTGTTGGTACTGGTCTTGATGGCGGCTGCCGGCAGCGCGTGGTGGCTGTGGCTGTGGGGCGTTTTTATGGCATTCAACCTGCTGACGCTGCTGCTCTATCCCACCGTCATCGCACCCCTGTTCAACCAGTTCAAGCCCATCGAGGATGCTTCGCTGATAGCCCGCGTCACTGCGCTGATGCAGCGTTGCGGGTTTGCTGCAAAGGGGCTGTTCGTGATGGACGGCAGCCGCCGCAGCGCCCACGCCAATGCCTATTTCACCGGGTTCGGCGCGGCCAAGCGGGTGGTCTTTTATGACACGCTGCTGGCCAAACTCTCTCCCGGCGAGGTGGATGCTGTGCTGGCCCACGAACTGGGGCATTTCCGTCACCGCCATGTGGTCAAGCGCATCGCCAGCCTGGCAGCGATGAGTCTGGCCAGTCTGGCTGCACTGGGCTGGCTGGCGGGACAGGCCTGGTTTTTCACGGGCCTGGGCGTAACACCCCATGTCGGCCTGGGTTCGACCGTGCCCGATCACGCGCTGGCCTTGCTGCTGTTTCTGCTGGTGATCCCGGTTTTCAGCATCTTTGTGTCCCCACTGATGGCCCAGCTTTCCCGGCGGCAGGAGTTCGAGGCCGATGCCTATGCGGTCAGCCACACCAATGGAGCGGATCTCGCATCGGCCCTGCTCAAACTGTACGAAGACAACGCCTCCACCCTGACCCCCGACCCGCTGTTTGTCTCGTTCTATTACTCCCATCCACCGGCGTCGGAGCGGCTGGCGCGCATGGCGAGGGCACCGGCATGAGCCCTCCCCCGCCGCTGGCACGCGCCGACTGGACAGCACAGCCCCGGCGTGCGCTCACTGCGCCGGAAGTCGTGACGCGGCTGGCCGCACTGTCGGGCTGGATCCTGGGAGGCGACGGTGCCGCCGTGGCCATCGAGAAAACCTATACCTTCGCCAACTACTTCGACACCATGGCCTTCGTCAATGCGGCGGCCTTCATTGCGCACCGGCAAGACCATCACCCGGAACTGGTCGTCACCTACAAGCAGTGCACCGTGCGGCTCAATACCCACGACGTACAGGGCATTTCTGCCACCGATTTCGACTGCGCTGCGGCCTTTGATGCGCTGCTCGCCTGAGAGCCCCGTTTGAACATGGCCATTCCCCGCCGTGACGGACTGGTGGTGGCCGGCCATGGCCGCCACATGTTCGTTGAAACACCCGATGGCGAACGGGTACTCTGTCACCCCCGCGGCAAGAAGAACCAGGCCGTCGTCGGCGACCGGGTCTGGTGGCTGCCCAGCACCGATGAAGGCACCATCGAGGCGGTGCAGCCGCGCCGCAACCTCTTTTACCGGCAGGATGAACTGCGCACCAAATCGTTCGCCGCCAACCTCGATCAGGTGCTGATTCTGATGGCCGCCGAGCCGGAATTTTCGGAAAGCCAGCTGGCCCGCGCACTCATTGCAGCCGAAGCGGCCGGCATCCGGCCGGTGATTGCACTAAACAAGCAGGATCTCGCTGCCCCCTTCGCGCGCGCCTGGGAACGCATGGCACCGTACCGCACCATGGGCTACACCGTGTTGCCATTGGCTCTGCTGCCAGCCACCGGCCCAGCCGCCACCGATCCGCTCCTGGATGCCGCTCTGGCGGGGAAAACCACCTTGGTACTAGGCCCCTCCGGGGTCGGCAAAAGCACGCTGGTCAATCGATTGGTCCCCGGCGCACTGGCCGAAACACAGGAGATTTCGCGGGCACTGAATTCGGGCAAACACACCACCACCCATACCAGCCTGTACTGGGTCGATGCAGCACGCACGACGGCGCTGATCGATTCACCAGGTTTCCAGGAGTTTGGACTATTCCATATCGAACCCATGCAGCTCGCCTCCTGCATGCCCGACTTCCGCGTGCACGTGCCGGAATGCCGCTTCTACAACTGCAGCCACCTGCATGAACCGGGCTGTGGCGTGATAAGCAAGGTCGAAAGTGGCTCTGGCCAGCATGAAATCAGCACAAATCGCTATAGAATTTATAGCGAACTGTTTGCTGAACTGTCGCGCAAGCGGTACTGAAACCGCGCCGGCAGGCTGAACTCAGCCCAGCAACCGCGCCAGCGTGAGCAGTGACAGCAGCACCAGCCACAAGACCACCGAACGCCACACCAGCCCCACCACACTGCGCAGGTGGGCGGCCTCGGGCTCACGGCCCGGCGTCGAACCCGTGTCGGGCGCGGGTGCTGTCTGGCCGATGGGGCCGGCGCTGGTCACGACTTCCTTCAGCGCCTCGCCCCCCAGCCGCACATTGACCGCACCCGACGTGGCGGCCAGGATCACGCCGTCGTTGTCGTTCGGGAACAGCTGGGCATGGTTGCGCCAGCCATCGATGGCATCCTCGAAACTCCCCACCACGGCAAAGCCCAAAGCCGTCAGCCGGGCCGGCAGCCAGTCGATCACCATCCAGGCCTGGCCCGCAGCATCGTGCAGTGCCATGCTGACCGGCAACTGCTGCTCACGGCTCTTGTACTTCCAGTAGCGCGCCACAAACTCGGCCATGCGGAACGCCACTGCACCCGCCGGGCCCATGCCCAATGCGGCCAGCACCACGTACCACGCCAGCACGCCGAACACATGGCGGTGCGCCGCCAGCACCGAATACTCGATGACATGGCGCACGATCTCGCGGCGCGGCAGCGCACTGGCATCGACCTGCTGCCAGCGAGCCAGCAGCATCCGCGCCTTCTCCTCGTCGCCCTCATCAAGCGCGTCGCGGATGTCGGTGAAATGGTGGCTGAACTGCCGGAAACCCAGGCAGGCATACAGAACAAAGACGCTCCAGCCCAGCGCGAACAGATATCCCAGGGTATGCCACAGCAGCGCATGCACCCCTGCGGCCAGCGCCGCCGGCCCTCCCACAGCCAGCGCCCAGGCCACCCAGCCGTGAGGAGAGCGGCCGGCATCGATATTGCGGCTGACCCACAACGACCAGGCACGCATGCTGCCGTGGATGAAGTTGCCCTGCGCCAGCGGCCGGACCTGTTCGATCAACAGCGCGAACAATATCGCGAATATGCTCATGGCCGCAGATGATAATGGGTACGCACGCCCAAACCCGCAGCGGTGCGGGTCAGGCGCTCAGAAAACGATAGAGATTGCGCAACATGCCGGCGGTGGCGCCCCAGATGTAACGCTCGCGGCCATTGTCGAGGTACGGCATGGAAAACCACTCGCGCTGCTCGCCCTGCCAGTCAAACACATGGCGGTGGTGGTTGGCCGGCGTCATCAGAAAATGCAGCGGCACCTCGAACAGGTCCGCCACCTCACCCGGATTCGCCCGCAGCGCCGCGCCCCGGCGCACCAGCGCCACCACCGGAGTCACGATAAAGGCCGTCCCGGTGAAATAGGTGGGCAATTCACCGATCACCTCCACCTCGCCGGGTGCAAGGCCCACTTCTTCATGCGCCTCGCGCAGCGCAGCCGCAGCAGCGCTGGCATCGCCAGCGTCGATGCGCCCACCGGGAAACGCCACCTGGCCGGAGTGGGTGGAAAGGGTGGCTGCGCGCTCGGTCAGCAGCACGGTAGCCGGGCCGCCAGCGGTTGCCGGCTCCATGATGGGCACCAGCACTGCGGCGTGCGCGGAACGGCGGTCGGTGAACCGTTTTTCCGCCAACACCTCGGGCTGCCACACGGGAGGGCTCGCAAACCGCTGGCGCAGCGCGTCCGGCAGCAGCAGGCCGGCGCCCACACCCGGCAGATGGCCATCGGTTCCGGCAATGGGTACCTTGCGCGGATCGAACAGCGGCAGGCGTGACGAAGGAATCGGGGTTTCGGGCAACGACATCGGGGAAGCATCCACAGACAGGCAATAAAAAAGCCGCCACAACAGGTTGTGACGGCTTTTGCGGGAAAGCGCAGGGGCTTATGCCGGCTGCTGCACCCGGGCGGTGAGCTTTTCCTTGATACGGGCCGACTTGCCGCTGCGGTCACGCAGGTAGTACAGCTTGGCGCGGCGCACATCACCGCGGCGCTTGACCTCGATACTCGCGATCAGCGGGCTGTAGGTCTGGAAGGTACGCTCGACACCTTCACCATTGGAAATCTTGCGCACGGTGAAACCGCTGTTGAGGCCGCGATTGCGCTTGGCAATCACCACGCCTTCGTAGGCCTGCACGCGCTTGCGGCTGCCTTCAACCACGTTGACGCTGACGATCACGGTGTCGCCGGGGGAAAACTCGGGAATCTTCTTGCCGAGGCGGGCAATTTCTTCCTGCTCGAGGGTCTGGATCAGGTTCATTTTTTCCTCTCATGATCGTGACCGCGCTGCACTAAAGGCTGGATTGCAGGGCGCACCAGCGGCCGGTCAGAGGATCGAAAAGCCCATGATTATAGCAATTCAGCGGGAATCGGCCAACACATCCTCATCCTGTGCGCTCAGATACCCTGCACGCCGCGCTGCAGCAATCAGATCAGGGCGGTTGCGGGCGGTCAACTGCAGCCGCTGGTCGCGGCGCCAGCGCTCGATCTGCGCATGGTGGCCCGACAGCAGCACAGGCGGTACTGCCAGCGCCTGGCCACCGGTTTCCCATGTTTCCGGACGGGTGTAGTGGGGGCAATCAAGCAGGCCATCGAGCTGGGGATTGAAACTGTCGAGCTGGTGGCTCCCCGCATCGTTCAGCACACCCGGCTGCAGCCGCGCCACCGCGTCCAGCAGCGCCAGCGCAGCAATCTCGCCGCCCGACAGCACAAAATCACCCAGGCTGAGCTGGATATCCACATGGGTGTCGATGAAACGCTGGTCGATCCCCTCGTAGCGGCCACAGACCAGCACCGCACCCGCGCCGGTAGACCACTCCGCCACAGCGGCGTGGTCGAGCCGCCGGCCCACGGGGGAAAACAGCACCGTGGGCGCGTCATCGGCCCGCTCGGCGCGGATGGCCTGCAGGCAGGCCTCCAGCGGACCCGGAAGCATCACCATGCCGGGGCCGCCACCGAAGGGGCGGTCATCGACGCGGCGATAGGCGCCCTCAGCGAAATCCCGCAGTTGCCACAGCTGCACCTGCACCTGCCCCGATTCGAAAGCGCGCCGC
>DASWYJ010000297.1:0-7226 GCA_036405035.1 Burkholderiaceae bacterium | reverse complement strand
AGCGCGGGTCCTTGATCTGGCTGTAGAGCTTGCCGTCGGAAAAGGTGCCGGCGCCGCCTTCGCCAAATTGCACATTGCTTTCGGGGTTCAGCGTCTTCTTGCGCCACAGGCCCCAGGTGTCTTTGGTGCGCTGGCGCACCGGCCGGCCACGCTCCAGCACGATGGGCTTGAAGCCCATTTGCGCCAGTGTCAGCGCGGCAAAAATGCCGCAGGGCCCGAAGCCCACCACCACCGGGCGCAAGGCCAAGTTGGCAGGTGCCTGCACCGGCGGGTGCCAGGCCATGTTGGGCGCGGGCTGGATGTGTGGGTGGTTGGCAAACTGGGCCAGCAGCGCGGGCTCTTGCCTGGCATCGGCCAGCGCCACGTCCACGATGTAGACCGCCAGCAGCTCGGCCTTGCGGGCGTCAAAGCTGCGCTTGACCACCTGCAGCGTGGCGATCTGGACCTCGGGCAGGGCCAGCGCCTGGGCCACCAGTTGCCGGAGCGCGGCCTCGGGGTGGGGCGGCGGGGTGCGGTCGGCGTCGGTTTCGGTGGGGGCGTCGGATGCGCGGCGGGCGTCCACCGGCAGGGCGGACAGCGGGAGCTTGAGTTCGGAGAGTCGGATCATGGTGTGGGGCCCGTGGTGATCGGGCAGGCCATTGAAGAAAACGGGCGCAGGTCTCAGACGGGCAGGAAGCCCTCGACGGAGAAATAGCGTTCGCCGGTGTCGTAGTTGAAGCCCAGCACGGTGGCGCCGGGCGGGATGTCGGGCAGCTTTTGCGCAATGGCCTGCAGCGTGGCGCCGGACGAAATGCCCACCAGCATGCCTTCCTCAGACGCGGCGCGGCGGGCCATTTCGCGGGCCGGTTCGGCGTCGACCTGGATCACGCCGTCAAGCAGAGTCATGTCGAGGTTTTTGGGGATGAAGCCGGCGCCAATGCCCTGGATGGGGTGGGGCGTGTGCACGCCACCCGAGATCACCGGCGAGGCCACCGGCTCCACCGCATAGACCTTGAGCCGGGGCCAGGCCGCCTTGAGCACCCGGGCGCAGCCGGTCAGGTGGCCCCCGGTGCCCACGCCGGTGATCAGCACATCCACGCCGTTGGGGAAGTCGGCCAGGATTTCCTGGGCGGTGGTGCGCATGTGCACGTCGATATTGGCGGGGTTCTCGAACTGCTGCGGAATCCAGGCGCCAGGCGTCTGGTCGCGCAACTCCTCGGCACGGGCGATGGAGCCCTTGATGCCCAGCGCACGGGGCGTCAGCTCGAACTGGGCGCCGTAGGCCAGCATCAGCCGGCGGCGCTCGATGGACATGCTGTCGGGCATGACCAGGATGATTTTGTAGCCCTTCACCGCCGCCACCATGGCCAGGCCCACGCCGGTGTTGCCCGAGGTGGGTTCGATGATGGTGCCGCCCGGCTTGAGTGCGCCGCTGGCCTCGGCGTCTTCCACCATGGCCAGTGCGATGCGGTCCTTGACGGAGCCGCCGGGGTTGGCGCGCTCGGACTTGATCCACACCTGGTGGTTGTGGCCAAACAGCCGCTGCATGCGGATGTGGGGGGTGTTGCCAATGGTCTGCAGGATGGTGTCGGCGCGCATCATGTCTCCTTGGGTGGGGTGGGGGCTGATTGTCTCAGCACTGGGCGTGGATAATCCATCCCGTGAAGCGGGCCAGGCCGCCGCTGGTGCAATCTCCGAAAGGAGGCACTGGAGGAACGTCCGGACTGCACAGGGCAGCGCAGCAGCTAACGGCTGTCCACCGTGAGGTGAGGATCAGAGCAACAGAGACGAGCCGATTCAGTTCGGGTGAAACGGGCAATCTCTGCGCGCAGCAATACCAAATAGGCCAGCGTTGACGTGGTCCCGCGGAGCTGGCGGGTAGGTAGCACCGAGCCGGGAGGTGACTCCCGGCCCAGATTAATGGCGGTCACGCCGGGGTGGACGCAAGAAAACCCCGGTGCACAGAATCCGGCGTATCGGCCCGCTTCACACTTTTACACCCGGGCGCCGCCACGCGGCGTGCGCACCAGCAGCCCCTTGGCATGGATGCGCTGCACATGCGCCAGCAGCGAGCGGTGCGCCACCGGCCACAGGCTGGGCGAGACATCGTCGTACGCGTACTTCACCCAGTCGTCCATGCTGTCGCCGGCATGCGCCCGCATCACATCGAGCACCTTGGCTTCGCGCTGCAGGCGGTGGGCCTTGAGGTGCGCCACGGCCTGCGCGGCGTTGCCGATCACGTAGCCATGCGCCGGGGCGATGAATTCAATGCCGTGGGTGGCGCAGGCGGCGGCCAGCTTGTCGAGCGATTCAAGGTAGGCCGTCATGTCGCCGTCGGGCGGATCGATCACGGTGGTGCTGCCATTGAGGATGTGGTCGCCCGAGAACAGGATGCCGTCTTCCAGCAGCAGCAGGCACACATGGTTGGCCGCATGGCCGGGGGTGTACAGCACCTTCAGGTTGTGCGAGGGCCCGCTGCCCTTGAGCCGCAGCACCTCGCCATCGGCCAGCACGCGGTCGGGGGTGAACTGGCTGTGTGTGCGCGCAGTGGGGGCCGACGGCAAGCCCAGAATGGGTGGCCGGGTCAGGCAGAGCTGCTGCAGCGGTTTGGCGCCCGGCGAATGGTCGGGGTGCGAATGGGTGCACACAATCATGCGGATATGGCCGCCCAGGCCATCGCGATCGGCGGTGGCGCGCCAGATGCGCTGCAGGTGCGCCGCGTCGTCCGGGCCGGGGTCGATGACGATGTAGCCGGTGTCGGCATCGCCCACCAGGTAGCTGTTGGTGCCGGGGCCGGTCATCATGCCGGCGTTGGGCGCAGTGAGGCGCTGCAGGTTTTTCAGCAGCGGCAGCGGCTTGTCGTGCTGCCAGTCGAGCGGGTGGGCGATCTGGCCGTCGGGGCACACCATCAGCAGCTCGCCAAACGGGCTCTCGTGCTCCATGTAGCGGGCTTCCTGGCCGTTCAGCAGGCCGGCGCGCGGGCAGGAGGTCCACAGCGGCAGCTCGGTGGCGCAGGCCTGCAGCACGTCCTGCACCTCGACGAACTTGCGCAGCCGCTCCAGCGTGCGGATGGTCGGGAAGATCATGAGGAAGGTGCCGGCATGGTGGCGGGCCAGCGCGTCGGCCGGGCGCACCCAGACCGGCTCGAACTGCTCGGCCTCGTCCGCCACCGGTTCCTGGCCTTCGGGCATGCGCGCCACCAGAAAGGGCACGTCGAAGCGGCGCGGCAGGTCGCGGTCGGTGGTCCAGTGGGCGAGCACAAAAACACCATCGGCGGCCAGCGTGAGGCCGCGCGCGCGGCACTGGGCCACGAAGGGCTGGTGGCGGTCGAGCGCGGCAATGTCGCTGGCGTCGGCCATGCGGCCGTCGGGGTGGCGGGCCAGCAGCACACCCAGTTCCTCGAAGCATTCGCGGATGGCGGCAATGGCCTGGGTGAGTTGCAGGTCGCCCTGCGCCGGGCGCCGGGTGGATGCCGCGTGCGACGCGGCATCCAGTGCGTCCACCCCACCGCCGGGAAACACATAGGCGCCGGGCGCAAAGCTGGCGGTGGTGGAGCGGCGTGTCATCAGCACCTCCAGGCCCTTGGGGCCATCGCGCAGCAGCAGCACGGTGGCGGCGGGGCGGGTGGGTACGGGCTGGTGGGGCGGGTAGAGCAGTTGGGCAGGGCGGACCATGCAAAGATTATGGCGTGGGCACGGTGGCACCGCCTGTCACCCACAGGCGCTTCGGGTGGGGGCTTACCCGGGGCTTTCGGCGCAGGGGATAATTCCATCATGAAGATCCGATTTACCAAAATGCAGGGAGCCGGCAACGACTTCGTGGTGCTCGACGAGACGGCCGGCCGCCTCGGCCTGACGCCCGCGCAGTACCGATTTCTGGCCGACCGGCACTTTGGCGTGGGCGCCGACCAGATCCTGACCGTGCGGCCTTCGCCGGCGCCCGGCATCGATTTTGAATACCTGATCCACAACGCCGACGGCGGCGAGGTGGAGCAGTGTGGCAACGGCGCGCGCTGCTTCGTGCGCTTTGTGCGCGAGCGCGGGCTGGCCACCACGGGCCACATCAAGGTGCAAACCCGCAGCGGTGTGATTGAGTTGCAGGAAGACGCCGATGGCCGCGTCACGGTGGACATGGGCGCGCCCGTGTTCGATCTGCCCCAGGTGCCGTTCGACGCCGCCGGTGTGTTGCCCCAGGTCTCCGGTTCATGGCAGAAATGGCCTCTGGCCAGCGTCCTTGCTGATGATGGCGCTCCTGTAAACGTAGCGGTTGTATCGATGGGCAACCCCCACGCGGTGCTGCTGGTGGACGATGTGGACACCGCCCCCGTGGCCTGCATGGGCCCGCTGATCGAGGCGCACCCGCGTTTTCCGCGCCGCGTCAACGCCGGCTTTCTGCAGGTGCTGGACCGCAGCCATGTGCGGCTGCGGGTGTACGAGCGCGGCGCCGGCGAAACCCTGGCCTGTGGCACCGGCGCCTGCGCGGCGGTGGTGGCGGGCATCCGGCTCGGCCTGCTCGACACGCAGGTCGAAGTGGCCACCCGTGGCGGGCTGCTCACCATCCGCTGGTCGGGCGAGGCCACCGCCCCGGTCTGGATGACCGGCCCGGCCACCACCGTGTTCGACGGCGAGATCACGCTGCCCGCAGCCTGACGCTGCACCCACCCCTTACCCCGAGCAAGTCCATGGACACCAACCACCCGATCACCGAAGACGACATCGCCAACTACCTGGCCAACACGCCCGATTTTTTCGAGCGCCACGCCGAATTGCTGGCCACGGTGCAGCTCAGCAGCCCGCACAACGGCCGCTCGGTCAGCCTGCAGGAGCGCCAGGCCGACATGCTGCGCGAGAAGATCAAGGCGCTGGAGCTCAAGGCCGCCGAGATGATTCGCTACGGGCACGACAACGTGGCCATTGCCGACAAGCTGCAGCGCTGGACGCGCAACGTGTTTCTCACCCGCCTGGCGCAGGACCTGCCCGCCGCGATCACCGCCGAAATCCAGTCGCAGTTCCTGGTGCCGCAGGTGGCGGTGCGGGTCTGGGGCGTGGCCGATGCCTATGTGCACCACGGCTTTGCGCAGGGTGCCAGTGCCGACCTGCGCTCGTTTGCCTCGTCGCTCACGCAGCCCTACTGCGGTGCCAACACCGGCTTCGAGGCCGCCGGCTGGCTCGACGACACCGACAGCGCCGCCTCGCTGGCGCTGGTGGCGCTGCGCGCCGGGGCCGACCCGCAGGCTTTTGGCCTGCTGGTGCTGGCCTCGCCCGACCCGCAGCGCTTCCATGCCGGCATGGGCACCGACTTTCTCGAACGCATCGGCGAACTGGCCGGCGCGGCGCTGTCGCGCCTGCGCGGCTGACCGCCGCCCCGCGCGGCGTGCGCCTCCCGCACCCCATGGACACCGCTCCACCCGACCCGCTGGTGGTGCGCTACCTGGCGCATGTGCGGGTCGAAAAGCGGCTGGCCACACGCACCGTGGCGCTCTACACGCTGGACCTGCAGCGCCTGCAGGCGCTGGCCAGCGCCGCCGGCGTGGCGCTGACCGCCGTGCGCAACGACCACATCCGCCGCTGGATGGCGCAGATGCACGGCGCCGGCCGCAGTGCGCGTGGCATTGCGCTCATCCTCTCGGGCTGGCGCGGCTTCTACCACTGGCTGGGCCGCGAAAGCCTGGTGGCTGGCAACCCGGTGCAGGGTGTGCGGGCGCCGCGTGCCGGCAAGCCGCTGCCCAAGGCGCTGGCGGTGGACGACGCGGTGCAGCTCGCCGGTTTTGCCAGCGCCAGCGATCCCTGGCTGGAGGCGCGCGATGCGGCGGTCGTCGAGCTGTTGTATGGCTGTGGCCTGCGGGTGGGCGAACTGGTGGGGCTGGATGTGGCCGCCAGCAGCGCCGCCCGCGGCTGGCTCGATCTGCCCGGCGCCGAGGCCCATGTGCTGGGCAAGGGCGGCAAGCGCCGCAGCGTGCCGCTGGGCCGCCATGCGGTGGTGGCCGTGGAGCGCTGGCTGGCGCTGCGCGGCACCGCGCCCGCCGGCTACCGGCCGGTGGCCGAGCAGGCCGAAGCACCGCCCGCGCTGTTCGTGGGCCGCAACGGCACCCGGCTCACCGCGCAATCGGTCTGGCAGCGGCTGCGCCAGCGCAGCCAGCAGGCCGGGCTGGCCACGCCGGTGCACCCGCACATGCTGCGCCACTCGTTCGCCAGCCATGTGCTGCAGTCCAGCGGCGACTTGCGGGCGGTGCAGGAACTGCTGGGCCACGCCAACATCGCCACCACGCAGGTCTACACCCGGCTCGATTTCCAGCACCTCGCCAGGGCCTACGACGCCGCCCACCCGCGCGCGAAGAAGAAGTAGCCCCACGCTCCCCGCTGCGCGTGGTGCGCGGCCCCGGCGCGGGCATGTCCTGCGCTTCGCTGGAACGGGGGCCGTGTTTCGCCTTGGGAACGGCCCGGCGGCGAAACGGCGCCGGGACACACGACAATCGGCGCCATGAAATCGATTCGTCTGCGCGCCGGCAAAGAGCGCTCGCTGCAACGCGGCCATCCCTGGGTGTTTGAATCGGCCATCGCCAAGGGCGGGGCCGATGCCGGTGAAACCGTGCGCATCGACAGCCATGAGGGCGCCTTCCTGGCCTGGGCGGCGTTCAGCCCGGCCTCGCGCATCCGCGCCCGGGCCTGGAGCTTCGACGAAGCCCAGCGCATAGACGCTCCTTTTTTGGAAGCAAAAATCGCAGCATCCGTGCTGGCCAGAGCCCGATTTGACATCAAAAGTGACGGTGTGCGGCTTGTACACGGCGAATCCGATGGCCTGCCGGGGCTGGTGGTGGACCGCTATGGCGATACGCTGGTGGCGCAGTTCCAGTCGTGTGGGGTGGAGCGCTTCAAGGGCGTGATCGCCGACGCGCTGCTCGCCGCCACCGGGCTGCAGCGGCTGTATGAGCGCTCCGACACCCAGTCGCGCACCCAGGAGGGGCTGGCGCCCGCCACCGGCTGGCTGCGCGGCAGCGGCGCCACCGAAATCACCCTCCACGAACACGACTGGAAGCTCACGCTGGACGTGGCTACCGGCCACAAGACCGGCTTTTACCTCGACCAGCGCGACAGCCGTGCCAGATTTGCCGCCATCACGCGCCGGCTCGGCCTGGGCGCGGTGCTCAATTGCTATTGCTATACCGGCGGCTTCACCGTGGCGGCGCTCGCCGGCGGCGCCATGCACGTGACCTCCATCGACTCCTCCGGCCCGGCGCTGGAGCGGGC
>DASWYJ010000296.1:0-6643 GCA_036405035.1 Burkholderiaceae bacterium | reverse complement strand
CAGTCGGTGTCTGGTTGCGTGTATGGCGCGGCCGCAAGCGTCGGCGTAACCATACAACCACCTCTTAGGAAAATCACGATGGTCACCAAAAAACCCAAGGGCCTCGGCCGCGGCCTCGAAGCCCTGCTCGGCCCCACCGCGCAGGAAGCCTCCGCCGACGGCACACCCGCCGGCCTGCCCACCACGCTGGCGCTGACCGCGCTGGTGCCCGGCACCTACCAGCCCCGCACCCGCATGGACGAGGGCGCACTGTACGAGCTGGCCGAGAGCATCAAGGCGCAGGGCATCATGCAGCCCATCCTCGTGCGCCGGCTCGACGACACCCAGGCCAGCCAGCGCAGCCCGCTGGCCACCGGCCCGGTCTATGAAATCATTGCCGGCGAGCGCCGCTTCCGCGCCGCCAAACTGGCCGGCCTCGACGACGTGCCGGTGCTGGTGCGCGACGTGCCCAACGAAGCCGCCGCCGCCATGGCGCTGATCGAGAACATCCAGCGCGAAGACCTGAACCCGCTCGAAGAAGCGCAGGGCATGCAGCGCCTGATCAAGGAATTCGGCCTGACCCACGAGCAGACTGCGCAGGCCGTGGGCCGCTCGCGCAGTGCCGCCAGCAACCTGCTGCGCCTGCTGAACCTCGCCGAGCCGGTGCAGACCATGCTGATGGCCGGCGACATCGACATGGGCCACGCCCGCGCGCTGCTGGCGCTCGACAAGGCCAACCAGATCACCGCGGCCAGCCAGATCAGCGCCCGCAAGATGTCGGTGCGCGAGGCCGAAAGCCTGGTAAAAAAGCTCGGCGCCGAATTCAATCTGGTCGCACCCAAGCCCAAGAAGGAAAAGTCACGCGACCTGAAACGGGTGGAGGAAGAGCTCTCCGACCTGCTCGCGGCCGAGGTGGAAGTGCGGGTGAAAAAGCGCGTCAAGCGCCATGGCCGCACCGAGGAGATGGGCGAGCTGGCCATCCAGTTCGGCTCGCTCGACGAGCTTTCCGGCCTGCTCGACCGGCTGCGCGCCAGCGGCGGCTGAGCGCGGCGGCCGGCCCTTGCTCAGGGCTTGAACTTGTCGAGCGCGGCGAAGTCGATCCGGCCCAGTGCCTCCACGCACTGCGCCTCGCTGGTGTTGATGCAGTGCAGGTTCAGCACCAGCCGGTCGGCCACGAAAGTGTCGATGCCCATGCTGTTCTTCGACAGGCTGGTCAGCAGGAAACGCCGGCCATTGCGCACCAGCGTTTTCTGGGTGTCGTTCTTCACGTCCTGCTTCAGGTAATCGGCACCGTAGTCGCGGTACATCTTGGCGTTGTACGCACCGTCGTCGCTGAGCCGGATGATGTACTCCACGCCACCGGGCGCGGCGCGGTAGTGCATGCTGGCGCTGCTGTTCCTGGAGGGCACGGTCTTGCGGCCCACATCCACCGGCTTGGCCGTGAAGCCCGCCCAGGCAGGCGGCAGCAGCGCCACCAGCCGCGCCGGATCCACCGGCTCGACCGGATTGGCATGGGATTCCGCCGACATGGCCAATGCCACCGCCAGCGCGCACAGCCAGACAGCGATTTGCGGGAGCTTCCGGTAGATGGCGGGGTGCATGGTGCTTCTCCTGCGGCGGTGGCCGCGCACCGGCGCAGCCTCTGACTCGACCATACACGGGCACGCCGCCACCGCCAACAAATTCCGGTGCGGCCTATGTGCAATCCGTACGGTATTTGCGACAATTTGCCCATGCAGGCCGCTCCGCAGCGGCCCAGATCATCCGCGCGCTGCCGCAGCGCCGTTCATCCCCCTCCGGAGTATTGCCATGCTGTCCGTCCGTCGTTCGAATGTCTTTTCTGCCGCCCCTGTGCTGCTGGCCGCCATGCTGGCGGGCCTCGGTGGCACGGCCGGCGCCCAGACCCTGGGCGGCGCAGGCGGGCCGGCCGGCGACGCCACCCAGGTCGAGAAATGCGATGCACCCAAGGGCACGCTGGCCGTGGTGGAGCCGCAGGACGCCGTGCTGCAGTCGCTGTTCAACATCGGCCTGAAATCGCCCACCGGCATGCTGCGCGTGATCGTGCAGCAATCCAACTGCTTCCAGATCGTCGAGCGTGGCACCGGCTTCCAGAACCTGATGCAGGAACGCGCACTCGCCGAAGGCGGGCAACTGCAGAGCAACCAGAACGTCGGCAAAGGCCAGATGGTGGCGGCCGATTTCGTGGTCACGCCCAGCGTGGTCTTCTCCAACCCCAACGCCGGTGGCGTGGGTGGCGCACTGGCGGGTTTTGGCGGCAAGCTCGGCATGCTGGGCGCGCTCGCGGGCGGGCTGAAGTTCAAGGAAGCGCAGACCAGCCTGGTGATGGCCGACACCCGCTCCGGCATCCAGGTGGCCGCGGCCGAGGGCAGCGCGCAGAAGACCGATTTCAACATCGGCGCGGCGCTGTTCGGCAGCGGCGGCGGTGCGGCACTCGGCGGCTACGGCAATACCTCCGAAGGCAAGATCGTCGCCGCCTCGTTCCTCGACAACTGGAACAACATCGTGCGCAGCATCCGCAACAACCCGTCGCTGATCCAGGCACAGGGCAGTGCGGCCAGCCAGGCCAATGCGGCCGGCAGCGTGAAGGCCGGGGCCGGCGCGGCGGGCGACATCTACGTGCCCAAGATCGCCGGTGTGAAGGCGTTCCGCAGCCCGGCCGAAGGGGGCGCCACCGTGGCCACGCTGTCCAAGACCGACGAAGTGATCTTCGAAGGCGAGGAAAGCAATGGCTTCATGAAGGTGGCCACCCCGAGCGGCAGCGGGTGGGTCAAGTCGGTGATGATGCGCAAGCAATAAGACGCCGTTCACGCCCCGAGCGGCTGCACATCCGGCAAAAAGGCCTCTGCGGAGGCCTTTTTCAATGTTTTTGTGCCGCTGGCCAGCGTATTTGCTGGATTGTTTGCTACAAAATAAAGAGCGTCTTCACAGGCTGAATATCTTGCCCGGGTTCAGGATGTTGTGCGGGTCCAGCGCGCACTTGAGTGTGCGCATCATGTCCACCGCGCCTTCGCCGGTTTCGCTGCGCAGGAACTCCATCTTGTGCAGGCCCACGCCGTGCTCGCCGGTGCAGGTGCCGCCCAGCCGCAACGCGCGCGCCACCAGCTGGTGGTTCAGCGCTTCGGCGGTGGCCCGTTCGCTGGCGCTATCGGGATCAATCAGGTAGCCGAAGTGGAAATTGCCGTCGCCCACGTGGCCCACCAGGAAGTAGGGCACACCGCTGGCATCGGCCTCGGCCACCGAGTCGAGCAGGCATTCGGCCAGCCTGGATATCGGCACACAGGTGTCGGTGGTGATGGCACGGCAGCCGGGGCGCGACTGCACCCCGGCAAAGTAGGCGTTGTGCCGCGCGGTCCACAGGCGCGTGCGCGCTTCCGGTGTGCTGGCCCATTCGAACGCATTGCCGCCATGGCCCTCGGCGATCTCCTGCACTGCCGCAATCTGCTCCTGCACGCTGGCCGGTGAGCCGTGGAACTCCATCAGCAGCATCGGCTCCTCGCGCAGCGTGGTTTTCGAATGCCGGTTCACCATGGCCACCGTCTGGCCATCGAGCAGCTCGCAGCGGGCGATCGGCACCCCCAGCTGGATGGTCTCGATGGTCGTGCGCACCGCGGCCCCGATGCTGGGGAAGGAGCACACCGCCGCCATCACCGCTTCCGGCAGTGGATACAGCCGGACCGTGATCTCGGTGAGGATGCCCAGCGTGCCCTCGCTGCCCACCATCAGCCGCGTCAGGTCGTAGCCGGCGCTGGATTTGCGGGCCTGCGTGCCGGTGCGGATCACGCCACCGCTGGCGGTCACCACCTCCAGCGCCAGCACGTTCTCGCGCATGGTGCCGTAGCGCACCGCATTGGTCCCGCTGGCGCGGGTGGCTGCCATGCCGCCAATCGACGCATCGGCGCCCGGGTCGATGGGAAAGAAGAGGCCGGTGCTCTTCACCGCCTCATTGAGCTGCTTGCGCGTCACACCGGGCTGCACCGTCACGGTCAGGTCGTCGGCATGGATGGCCAGCACCTGGTTCATGCGGCCCACGTCGATGCTGATGCCGCCCTCGACCGCGAGCAGATGCCCTTCCAGCGAGGAGCCCACGCCAAACGGAATCACCGGCACCCGGTACTGCGCGGCCAGCGCCACCGCATCGGCCACGTCCTGCGTGCTTTCGGCAAACACCACGGCGGCCGGCGGGGGCGCCACAAAAGGCGACTCGTCGCGGCCATGCTGTTCGCGCACCACCAGCGCGGTGGAACACTGCGCGCCGAAACGCGCCTGCAGCGCATCGATCAGCGCCTGGGGCACCTCGCGCAGGCGCAGTTGCGGCAGCAGGTGCGGGTCGGTGGGTGCGTTCATGCGGGTCTCCAGCGTAGCGGGCCAGTTTACGCCCGCACGGGCCGGCGTGCAGCCGCCGTGTCAGGCCGCGGGATCCACGCTGCGCTCGTGCTCCGGATCGGCCGGAATCGCCGGCGGTACCGGCCCCTCGTCGGGCTGGACCGGCAGCGTATCGGGCTCGAAGTCGTCCGGCTTGTCGGTCGCGGCATGGTGGGGCTTGAGCAGTGCGGGAAGGGACATGGGGGCCTCCTGGGGTCTTTCCATCGTGCGGCATGCCCACCCCGCCGTCCGCAGGACGACAGCGCACCGCGCTGTCAGACGAACACCCCACACCGGCCCGGCGCAACCGGCGAAAATGGGGTGATCACGCACCTGCAACCAAGGAACACCATGGGCAACCGACTGACTCAGATCGCCACCCGCACCGGCGACAACGGCACCACCGGCCTGGGCGACAACACCCGCGTCAGCAAGGACAGCCTGCGCGTGCATGCGATGGGCGACGTGGACGAACTCAACTCGCACATCGGCGTGCTGCTGTGCGAAGCGCTGCCGGACAACGTGCCGCCGCTGCTCGTTGAAATCCAGCACCAGCTGTTCAACCTCGGTGGCGAGCTGAGCATCCCCGGCTTCGAGCTGCTCAAGCCCGAAGCCGTGCTCGCGCTCGACGAGGCGCTGGCCGACCACAACGCGGCGCTGCCGCGGCTGCAGGAGTTCATCCTGCCGGCCGGCAACCGGGCCGCGTCGCAGGCGCATGTGTGCCGCACCGTGGCGCGCCGGGCAGAGCGGGCCGTGGTGGCGCTGGGCGCGGCCGAAGACCTGAAAGACACGCCGCGCCAGTACCTCAACCGGCTCAGCGACCTGATGTTCGTGCTCGCCCGTGTGCTCAACCGCATGAACGGCGGCGACGATGTGTACTGGAAAAGCGAACGCCTGGCGCGCGCCGAAGCGCAGCCGCAGTAGCAAGCGGCCCAGGGGCTAGCGCACACCCGCCTCGAATTCGCTGCGCGACAGCAGCCCGTCCTTGTTGGCGTCGAGCGCCTCGAAATCCAGCCGGGCATTGGTGATGGCCTGCGCCTCGGCACGGGTGAGGCTGCCGTCGCGGTTGGTATCCACCCGCAGAAACACCTCGACCGCCTGCTGCGCGGTCCAGCCGGTGGGCGGCAGCGGCGCAGCCGGTGCGGCGGAAGGGCGGGGCGCATCGGGCATCAGCAGCGCCCCGGCGGCAGGCGCCAGCGCCGGTTCGGTGGGCGGTGTTTGCGCCATGGCCGCGCTGGAGAGGGCCAGTACGGCGGCGAAAGTGATGGCATGCCGTTTCATGGGATGTCCTTGGCAGACCCGCTCGGAGGGGCCTCCATCCCATTGTGGGCAGCACCGGCCGGCACCGCGCCCGGCCAACGGCGCACCCGCACGTAGGACCATGCCCCGCGCCCACACGGCCGGCCCAGGCGCGGAAAACGGCCTGCAAGGCCGCTTGCAAGGTCGTGCGGGCCATTTTTACCCTTCAAAATGGCAGCAGGCCAGCGCGTTTGCTACCGCAGCAGCTATTGTTTTCATAGTGACTCATGCACCTGCCCGCAACCGGTCCCGGCGCGGGCCTACACCGGCCGGGCGCGGCCTGCGCTAAGGTTGCGCCAGCATGCCCAGCGCCATCCGCCCCGATCCCGCCATTGCGCACCGCCGTCCCCGGCGCTGGCTCGGCGTGCTGGTGGCCGCGCTCGGCCTGGCGCTGGCCGCCTGGGCCGCGCTGCTGTGGCTGCTGCCCACCGACCGCGCACTGGCCGACCGGCTGGTGGCCGAGGCCGCGCAGCGGCTGGGCGTGCCGGTCCACATCGGCGCGCTGCGCTGGCAGCTGCTGCCCCGGTCCATGGTGGTGCTGGAAAACGCCCGCACCGGCCAGGCACAGCCCGTCACGGTGCAGACGCTGCGCGTCTACCCCGCGCTGCTGCCCCTGCTGCAGCGCCAGCTGGTGCTGCGGCGCATCGAGATCGACGGTGCGGTCGCACCCCAGCTCTCGCTGCGCGAGCTCGGCCCGCGCGACGCCCCGGCCGGCACTGCCAGCGGCAGCCTGCTGCCCCGGCAGCTGCAGTTCCGCCAGCTCACCTGGATCACCCGCACCGGCGTGGCGCTGCCGCTCGAAGGCCACATCGCCTTCGACCCGGACGGCCGGCCCGGCCAGGTCGACATCCGGCGGCCCGATTTCCAGCCCCTGCTGCGGCTGCAGCTGCAGCGCCAGTCGGCGCGCAGCGACACCGTGGACCGCTGGCTGGTCCGGCTCGCGCTGGGCGGCGGCAGCGCCGACGGCGAGGCCCGGCTGCGC
>DASWYJ010000295.1:0-2287 GCA_036405035.1 Burkholderiaceae bacterium | reverse complement strand
GATCAAGGCTTTGAGCTGCGCCGGGTCGCTCATGGTGATGGTGCGGGCGTGGTGGGCCACCTGCTGGCCGGGCGCGTTCTCGTAGCGGTCGGTGGCGATGGTTTCCACACCGAGGCGCTGCAGCGCAATCAAGACCTCCTTACCCAGCTCGCCGCTGCCCAGCAGCATCACTTTGGTGGCATGGGGGGAGAGCGGGGTTCCGAAGGTGGTCATGGTGGTGGGGTGGTCAGAGGTTGGAGTCGGCTGAGTGGAAAGTGTCGTCCATGGCCTCGCCCAGGCGGATGGGCCGGGCCGGGGTCCATTGCGGGTTGAAGCGCAGCGTGTTCTGGGGAAACAGCATCACCACGGTGGAGCCGAGCAGGAAGCGACCCATCTCGTCGCCCTGCTTCAGCGTGATGGCCTGCCCGGTGTAGTCCCAGTGGCGCACGGTGCCCGGCCGCGGCGGGTTCACCAGCCCGTGCCACACGGTGGCCATGCTGCCCACAATGGTGGCGCCCACCAGCACCAGCACAAAGGGGCCGTGCGCGCCATCGAAATGGCAGACCACCCGCTCGTTGCGGGCAAACAGCCCGGGCACGCCGCGCGCGGTGGTGGGGTTGACCGAGAACAAATCCCCCGGCACATGCACCATGCGCAGCAGCCGGCCGTCGCAGGGCATGTGGATGCGGTGGTAGTCGCGCGGGCTCAGGTACAGCGTGGCAAAGCTGCCGTTGTCGTAGCGCGCCGCCAGCGCCGCGTCGCCGCCGAGCAGCGCGGTGGTGGAATAGCTATGGCCCTTGGCCTGGAACACCTGGTCGCGTTCGATGGGGCCACACTGGCTCACGGCGCCGTCCACCGGGCAGATGAACCGGGCCGCCGCCAGCGGCCGCGCGTCGGCCCGCAGCGCGCGGGTGAAGAAGTCGTTGAAGCTGGTATAGCTGGCGATGTCGGGGTTGTCAGCCTCGGCCATGTTCACGCTGTAGCGCGCCACGAAGTCGCGAATGATCCACTGCGTGACGCCGCCCCACCGGGACCGGGCCACCCAGCCGGCAAACAGGGTCAGGGCCTGCTTGGGAAACAGGTACTGCGGCAACACCGCAAGACGATCAGACACAGGCGCTACCGGTAGTCACTGAGGGGGCGGATTATATCGGCCAGCCCCCCGGACAGCCGTATCCGCAGGGACGGCCGGCGGCGCCGTCCCTGCGGCACAATCCGGCCATGCGCAGCCCGTTGTTTTCCGTCAGCCACCTGAGCAAGCGCTACGGCAACAACACGGTGGTCGATGACGTGTCGTTCGACATCGCACAGGGCGAGTGCCTGGGCGTGATTGGCCCCAACGGCGCCGGCAAGACCACCACCATCCGCATGTGCCTGGGGCTGAGCGCGCCCGATGCCGGTCGCATCATTTACCACGCGGCCGACGGCACCGGCATGGAAATGCCGCAGGATGCGCTGCCCATCAAGGCCCAGCTTGGTGTGGTGAGCCAGTTCGACACGCTGGACCCCGATTTCAGCTGCGCCGAGAACCTGCTGGTCTATGGCCGCTATTTCGGCCTGCGCGACGCCGCCATCCGCCAGCGCATTCCGCAGATGCTGGAGTTCGCCGCGCTGACACACAAGGCCGACGTCAAGCCGGGAGAACTCTCGGGCGGCATGAAGCGCCGCCTCAGCCTGGCCCGCGCACTGGTGAACGACCCGCGCCTGCTGCTGCTCGACGAGCCCACCACGGGGCTCGACCCGCAGGCCCGCCACCTGATGTGGGAGCGGCTGCAGGTGCTGCTGCAGCAGGGCAAATCCATCCTGCTGACCACCCATTTCATGGACGAGGCCGAGCGCCTGTGTTCCCGCCTGCTGGTGCTGGACCACGGCAGGAAGATTGCCGAGGGCAGGCCCCGCGACCTGATCGCCCAGCACCTGGAGCCGGACGTGGTGGAGGTGTACGGCACTGGGGCTCTCGCGCTGGCCGAAGCTGCCGACCATGCGCCACTGCGCGCACTGGCCGCCCGGGTGGAGGTGAGCGGCGAGACGGTGTTTTTCTACACGCAGGACGCCAAGCCGCTGCTGGCCGCACTCGATGCCCACGGTGGCCTGCGCACGCTGCACCGCCCGGCCAATCTGGAGGACCTTTTCCTCAAGCTCACAGGCCGGCAGATCAGGGAGGATGGCTAGTGCAGTCCATTTGGCGTCCGCCTGAACTGTCGATGCGCTGGTGGCCGGTATTCCTGCGCAACCTGCTGGTCTGGCGCAAGCTGGCCATTCCCAGCCTGGTGGGCAACATCGCCGAGCCGCTGATGTGGCTGGTGGC
>DASWYJ010000294.1:0-2087 GCA_036405035.1 Burkholderiaceae bacterium | reverse complement strand
GGGAGCGCCACCGGGCTCGGGTAACATTGCCGGGTGTGCCGAGGCCGGTCGATTCCGCATCGACCGGCGGCCGGATTGCCGCAGCAGCACCTGCGGGGCAATGCCAGCGCGGGGCGCAGCAAAACAGGGTCTGCCGTGCGTCTTTCTTCGATCAAGTTATCCGGTTTCAAATCTTTCGTCGAGCCGACCAATTTCCTGCTGCCGGGCCAGCTGGTGGGGGTGGTGGGGCCGAACGGCTGCGGCAAGTCCAACATCATGGACGCGGTGCGCTGGGTACTGGGCGAAAGCAAGGCCAGCGAACTGCGCGGCGAAAGCATGCAGGACGTGATCTTCAACGGCACCAACCTGCGCAAGCCGGCCAGCCGCGCCAGCGTGGAGCTGGTGTTCGACAACGCTGACCACCGTGCCGGCGGTCAGTGGGCACAGTTTGCCGAAATCGCCGTCAAGCGCGTGCTCACGCGCGAGGGCGGCAGCAGCTACTACATCAACAACCAGCCGGTGCGCCGCCGCGATGTGCAGGACGTGTTCCTCGGCACCGGCCTCGGCCCGCGCGCCTACGCCATCATTGGCCAGGGCACGATCAGCCGCATCATCGAGTCGCGCCCCGAGGAACTGCGGCTGTTCCTTGAAGAAGCCGCTGGGGTGTCCAAGTACAAGGAGCGCCGCCGTGAGACCGAGCACCGCCTGGCCGACACCCGGGAGAACCTGACCCGGGTCGAAGACATCCTGCGCGAGCTCAACAGCAACCTGGAAAAGCTGGAGAAGCAGGCCGCGGTGGCGCAGGCCTACAACGCGCTGCAGGCCGACGTGACACTGCGCCAGCAGCAGTTCTGGTACCTCAAGCGCAGCGAGGCCGAGGCCGAGCAGGCGCGGCTCAAGACCGACGCCGACGCAGCTGTGAACGCGCTGGAGTCGCGCACCGCCGATCTGCGCCACATCGAGGCCGAGCTGGAAACCATTCGCCAGGCCCATTACGCGGCGGGCGACCAGGTGAATCGCGCACAGGGCCAGCTGTACGAAGCCAGCGCCGAGGTGGGCCGGCTCGAATCGGAAATCCGCTTCGTCGTCGATGGCCGGGCCCGCGTGGAGCAGCGGCTGGTGACACTGGCCGAGCAGACCGCGCAATGGGACCAGCGCCGTAGCGATGCCCAGACCGAAGGCGAAGCCCTCGCCGGCCAGGACGAAACCACCGGCGAGCAGGCCGAAATGCTGGCCGCGCAGGTGGAGGAGCAGAGCCTGCAGCTGCCGGACCTGGAAGAGGCGCTGCGCCAGTCGCAGGCCCGTGCCAATGCCCAGCGCGGCAGCGTGGGCCAGGTGCAGCAGCAGATCCAGGTGCTGGCCGCCGACCAGCGCAACATCGAAGACCAGTCGCGCCAGCTGAACAGCCGGCGCGAGCGCCTGGTGGCCGACCGCAGCGCGCTCTCGCTGCCCGATGAAGCCCGCCTGGCCGGCATGCAGGAGCAACTGGCCGCCGCGCAGGAAGAATCGGCCAGCGCCGAAGCCCGCCTGCACGAGCTGCAGGAGGCCGCGCCCCGCCTCGAAGACGAACGCCGCACGCGGCAGGCCGAGGTCAATGCCGAAACCCGCACGCTGGCGGAGCTGTCGGCCCGGCTGGAGGCCCTGCGGGCGCTGCAGGAAAAGGTCAAGACCGACGGCAAGCTCAAGCCCTGGCTGGCGCGCCACGGGCTCAATGGCCTGCAGGGCCTGTGGAGCCGTATCCATGTGGAGCAGGGCTGGGAAAACGCACTCGAAGCCGCACTGCGCGAGCGCCTCAGCGCGCTGGAAGTGGGCCGGCTGGAGACCGTCAAGGCCTTTGCCGGCGCCGATGGCCGTGAAGCCCCGCCGGCCCGGCTGGCCTTCTATACACCGCCGGTTGCCGGTGCGCCGGCTGCCGCCGTGCCCGCCGGCCTGCGCCCGCTGGCCGACTGGCTGCGCCTGGGCGACGCCGGGCAGGCCGCGCTGCTGGCCGACTGGCTGCATGGCTGCTACACCGCCACCAGTTTTGACGACGCGCTGGCTGCCCGCAGCCGCCTCGGCCCCGGTGAAGTGGTCTATGTGGCCAGCGGCCATGCGGTGACCGCCCACAG
>DASWYJ010000293.1:0-17585 GCA_036405035.1 Burkholderiaceae bacterium | reverse complement strand
GCACAGCGCAACGCGCTGTACGGCAATGGCAACAAGGCGCCGGGCAACAACAAGCTGAATTCGGATGTCGGCATCCTGCGCGGCGTGCATTTCATGGATATCGGCGGCTACATCGTCGATCCGCAGTTCCTGCTGCCTTTCGGCAAGCTGCAGGCCAAGGGCGATCTCGGCCCCGTGCTGGGCAGCGGCAGCGGCGTTGGCGACCTGATCCTGGCGGCCACGGTGTGGCTCACCAAGCCTGGCGAGAAAACGCACTTCGGCATCACCCCGTTCATCGTGGCGCCGACCGGCAAATACGACAAGAACGAGGCGCTGAACCTGGGCGAGAACCGCTGGAAGTTCATCCTGCAGGGCGGGTACATCACGCCGCTGAGCGAGAAGGTGCTGCTCGACGTGGTGGGCGACGTGACCTTGTTCGGCAAGAACAAGGACGCACCCGGCGGCACGCTGAAGCAGGATGCCCAATACCAGGCGCAGACCTTCCTGCGCTACCAGCTGGCCCCTACCTCCGACGTGCGGGTTGGCCTGTCGCATACCTGGGGCGGGGATACGCGCGTCAATGGTGTGGACCAGAACAGCAAACAGCGCACCACCAAGTACCACGTCGGTTTCTCGCATTTCCTCGGCGCCAAGACGCAGGTGCTGGCCACGGTGGGTCGCGACGGTTCGGTGGAGAACGGTTTCCGCGAAAACGCACGCGTCAACCTGCGACTGCTGCAGATTTTCTGAACCGGCTGATGTGAATCCGCTGGCGGCACATGGCACGGTGCCGCCGGTTCTGCTGCGAGTGCTCAGGGGTTAGCAAGGGCGACCCTTGCTTGGGGCTGTACAGGGTTTGCCTGTGCGGCCCGTTTTTTTTATGCTGGCATGCGCGGCAGCGTTCTACACTGCGGTGCATGAAACCCGTCGCGGCCACGCCGATGGCCTTTGTCCGGATGCTGCTGCTGGCCTACACCCGCCATGCGGCGGATCCGGCGCAGGCCCTGGCCCGTGCCCACATCACGCCGGAACAGATGGCATTGCCCCATGCCACCATCACGTCGCGCCAGCTCGAAATCCTGGCCTTCGAGGCCATGCGTGAACTCGACGACGAGGCCCTGGGATGGTTCTCTCGGCGCCTGCCATGGGGCAGCTACGGCATGCTGGCCCGGGCTTCGCTGAGCGCGCCCACGCTGGGGGTGGCGCTCAAGCGCTGGTGCCGCCACCATGGATTGCTGACCGATGATGTGGCGCTGTCGCTGGAAAGCAGTGGCTCCGTGGCGACGCTGGTGCTGAGCGAGCGCCAGAATCTGGGGGCGGCGCGCGAGTTCTGCATCGTCACCCTGCTGCGCAACCTGCATGGCGTGGCCTGCTGGCTGGTCGATTCGGGTATTGCGCTGCAGCAGATCGAGTTGCCCTTTCCGCCGCCAGACCATGCGGCCATCTACCCCGTGTTGTTTCCGGGGCCGGTGCGTTTTGGCGCGGGGCGTGCCGCCATGGGGTTCGATGCCCGTTATCTCGCGCTGCCCCTGCGCCGTGACGACAAGGCGCTGGATGCCATGCTCAAGCAGGCCCTGTCGCTGATCGTGCGCCCCTACCGGCGCGACCGGCTGCTGGTGCAGCGGGTGCGGTCATTGCTGCACAGCCAGCCGGGCGCCAGCACGGCCGAGGCTCTGGCGGGTGCGCTGAATGTCTCCGCCCGCACGCTGCATCGCCAGTTGCAGGAAGAAGGGGCATCCCTGCAGGTACTGAAGGACGAAGTCCGCCGGAACCGCGCCATGGACGCACTGGGGCGCGGCCGGCGGCCGATCAAGCAGGTGGCGCAGGCGGTAGGCTTTGGCAATGAGAAGAGCTTTGCCCGGGCTTTCCGGCAATGGACGGGGGAATCGCCGGCCGAATACCGGCGGCGGATACAGCCCGGCTGAAAAGCCCGGTGCGCTGGCAGGATTTGCAACCTCTGTGGCATGCAGGAATGGGCCTGCGGGCCTATGCTTTGCGACAGGAGGCCTCCGTGGCAGCATGTGCCCCGGAGCAGCCGCAAGGAGACACCTATGACATCCGCATTTCCCATTCCGGCTTCGCCGCACGCACTCGTGCGCAGCCATGCGCAGGGCGCCACCACGGTACCCCTGATCGAGCAGACCATCGGTGCATGTTTCGATGCCATGGCGGCCCGCCATCCCGAGCATGAGGCCCTGGTCAGCGCGCACCAGCAGCGCCGCTACAGCTACCGAGGCCTGCAGACGGCAGCGAACCAGCTGGCCAGCGCGCTTCTGGATACGGGCCTCGTGCCCGGTGACCGCATTGGGATCTGGTCCCATAACAACGCCGAGTGGCTGCTGATGCAGATCGCCACCGCGAAGATCGGTCTGATCCTGGTCAACATCAATCCGGCCTACCGTACGGCGGAACTGGAATACGCACTCAACAAGGTGGGGTGCAAGGCACTGGTCACGATGGCGCAGTTCAAGACCAGCGATTACCTCGGCATGCTGCGGGAACTGGCGCCGGAACTCGATACCGCCACGCCGGGCCAGTTGCGGGCCGGACGCCTGCCGGACCTGCGCACGGTGGCATGGATCGACCAGGCCGGCGCAGGCTCCGAGGTGCCGGGAACGCGGCGCTTCTCGGACCTGCTGGCCAGTGGCAACCCGGCCGATGCCCGCATTGCACAGATTGGCGCCACGCTGCGGGCTGGCGACCCCATCAATGTGCAGTTCACCAGCGGCACCACCGGCTTCCCCAAGGGCGCCACGCTGACGCACCGCAACATCCTGAACAACGGCTTTTTCATTGGCGAGTGCATGAAGCTCACGCCGGCTGACCGGCTGTGCATCCCGGTACCGCTGTACCACTGCTTCGGCATGGTGCTCGGCAATCTGGCCTGCCTGACCCATGGCAGCACCATCGTCTACCCGAACGACGGCTTCGATCCATTGACGGTGCTGCAGACCGTGCAGGACGAAAAATGCACCGGCCTGCACGGCGTGCCTACCATGTTCATTGCCGAACTGGACCATCCCCGCTTCCAGGAATTCAACCTGTCCACGCTGCGCACCGGCATCATGGCCGGCTCGCCGTGCCCGATCGAGGTGATGAAGCGGGTGATCGGGGAGATGCATCTGTCGGAAATCACCATCGCCTACGGCATGACCGAAACCAGCCCGGTCAGCTGCCAGAGCTCGACCGACACGCCACTCGAGCGGCGTGTATCCACTGTGGGCCTGGTACAGCCGCACCTCGAGGTGAAGATCATCGACCCCGACAGCGGTGCCACCGTGGCGCCCGGCGTATCGGGCGAACTGTGTACCCGGGGCTATTCGGTGATGCACGGCTACTGGGGCGACGCCGAGAAGACCCGCGAGGCCATCGATGCCGAGGGCTGGATGCACACCGGCGATCTGGCCACCATGGACGCCGAGGGCTACGTCAACATCGTGGGCCGCATCAAGGACATGGTGATCCGCGGCGGCGAGAACATCTACCCGCGCGAGATTGAGGAGTTTCTCTACCGCATGCCCCAGGTGCAGGATGTGCAGGTGGTCGGCATTCCCGACAAGCGCTACGGCGAAGAATTGTGTGCGTGGATCATCGTCAAGCCGGGCCAGAGCCTGGATGAAGGTGCGGTGCGCGATTTCTGCAAGGGCCAGATCGCGCACTACAAAGTGCCACGGTACATCCGCTTCGTGCGCGAGTTTCCGATGACCGTGACCGGCAAGATCCAGAAATTCAAGATCCGCGACGCCATGAAAGAGCAACTGGGACTGGAAGAAGAAAGAACCGCATGAGCATCCTCGATACCAAACTGAACGCCCGGTCCGCCGATTTCCAGGCCAATGCGGCCGCCATGCGCAAGGTCGTCGACGACCTGAACCTGCAAATCGCCAAAGCCGCTGCCGGTGGTGGTGAGGCTGCCCGTGCCAAACACACCGGGCGCGGCAAACTGCTGCCGCGCGACCGGGTGCAGATGCTGCTGGATCCTGGCACGCCCTTCCTGGAAATTGCACCACTGGCCGCGTTGGCGATGTACCCCGACCGCGACGGCAGCGACAGCGCGCCCTGCGCCGGTGTGATCGCCGGTATCGGCCGGGTCAGCGGCGTGGATTGCCTCATCGTGTGCAACGACGCCACGGTCAAGGGCGGAACCTACTACCCGATGACGGTGAAGAAGCATCTGCGCGCGCAGGAAATCGCCGCGCAGAACCGCCTGCCCTGCATCTATCTGGTGGACAGCGGCGGCGCCAACCTGCCCAACCAGGATGAGGTGTTCCCTGATCGCGACCACTTTGGCCGCATCTTCTTCAACCAGGCCAACATGAGTGCGCAGGGCATTGCGCAGATCGCGGTGGTGATGGGTTCGTGCACGGCAGGCGGTGCCTATGTGCCGGCCATGAGCGACGAGACCATCATCGTCAAGAACCAGGGCACCATCTTTCTGGGCGGCCCGCCGCTGGTGAAGGCCGCCACTGGCGAGGTGGTGACCGCTGAAGACCTGGGCGGTGGCGACGTGCATACCCGCCTGTCGGGCGTGGCCGACCATCTGGCGCAGAACGATCTGCATGCGCTGTCGCTGGCGCGCAATGCGGTGAAGAACCTCAACGCCACCAAACCACAGCCCTTTGCACTGCACGCACCGCAACCACCGAAGTTTCCGTCCGAGGAGTTGTATGGCGTGATCCCCACGGATACCCGCAAGCCATTCGATGTGCGTGAAATCATCGCCCGCATCGTGGACGGCTCCGAGTTCGACGAATTCAAGGCCCGCTTCGGTGCCACGCTGATTTGCGGATTTGCCCGCATCGAAGGCATGCCGGTGGGCATCATCGCCAACAACGGCATTCTGTTCAGCGAGTCGGCGCTGAAGGGCGCGCACTTCATCGAGCTCTGCTGCCAGCGCAAGATCCCGCTGGTGTTCCTGCAGAACATCACCGGCTTCATGGTGGGCCGCAAGTACGAGAACGAAGGTATTGCCCGCAACGGCGCCAAGATGGTTACCGCCGTGGCCACGGCCCAGGTGCCCAAGTTCACCGTCATCATCGGCGGCAGCTTCGGCGCCGGCAATTACGGCATGTGTGGCCGGGCCTACTCGCCGCGCTTCCTGTGGATGTGGCCCAACGCCCGCATTAGCGTCATGGGCGGCGAGCAGGCCGCCAGCGTGCTGGCCACGGTAAAGCGCGACGGCATCGAAGGCAAGGGCGGCCAGTGGAGCGCGGTCGAGGAAGAGGCTTTCAAGGCGCCCATCCGCCAGCAGTACGAAGACCAGGGCCACCCCTACTACGCCACCGCCCGGCTGTGGGACGACGGCGTCATCGACCCTGCCGACACCCGCCGCGTGCTGGCGCTGGGTCTGAGCGCGGCGATGAACGCGCCGATTCCCGACACCAAGTTCGGCCTGTTCCGGATGTGATGGCCATGGAACACCTGTTGATCGATCTGGCCGGCCATGTGGCCACCGTACGCCTGAACCGTCCGGAGGTGCGCAACGCCTTCAACAGCGCACTGATTGCGGAGCTGGCGCAGGCCTTCCATGACTTGGGCCAGCGCAAGGATGTGCGCTGTGTCGTGCTGGCAGCAGAAGGCGCCGCTTTCTGTGCCGGCGGCGACCTGAACTGGATGCGCAGCATGGCCGACTACACCCGCGAGCAGAACATGGCCGACGCCGCGCTGCTCTCGGGCATGCTGCAGGCCATCTACACCTGCCCCAAACCGACCATTGCCGCCATCCACGGCGATGTGTTCGCCGGCGGCATGGGGCTGGTGGCGGCCTGCGACATGGCGGTGACGGTGGACACGGCGAACTTCTGCCTCAGCGAGGTCAAGCTGGGGCTGATCCCCGCCACCATCAGCCCCTACGTCATCCGCGCGATGGGCGCGCGCGCCGCGCACCGGTATTTCCTCACTGCCGAGCGTTTCAATGCAGCCGAAGCGCACCGCATCGGCTTTGTGCACGAGGTGGTGGCCACCGATGCCCTGGCCGACCGTGTGGCCGCGCTGGCGCAAACGCTGGTGACGGCCGGCCCCGAAGCACTGAAAGCCTGCAAGCGCCTGCTGCACGATGTGGCAGGGCGCGAGATCGAGCCTGCGCTGCTGGCCCTGACCATCAAGGGCATTGCCGATATCCGCGCCAGCGACGAAGGCAAGGAAGGCGTTTCTTCATTCCTGCAGAAACGCAAACCCAACTGGCTGCCGCAAGGGTAACGATGGACGCCATTCGCCACCTGCTCGACACCCCTCAGCTGCTGGCGCTCGCCGCAGCGTTGGGCTGGGCGAGTGGCTTCCGGCTCTATGCGGTGGTGTTCCTGACCGGGCTGGCCGGCTGGATGGGCTGGGTCGCGTTGCCGCCAGGCCTGCAGGTGCTGCAGCATCCGGCGATGCTGGGCGCCAGCGGCTTCATGCTTTTCGCCGAGTTTTTCGCCGACAAGATTCCCGGCATTGACAGCCTTTGGGACCTGGTGCACACCGTCATCCGCATTCCGGCGGGCGCGGCACTGGCGGCGGGTGCGCTGGGTGCCGACAGCAGCACCATGGCCACCGTGGCGGCGTTGTTGGGCGGCACGCTGGCCGCGACCTCGCACGCCACCAAGATGACCACCCGCGCCGCCATCAACACTTCGCCCGAGCCCTTCTCCAACATCGGCATGAGCCTGGTGGAAGACGGTCTGGTGGTGGGCGGGCTGTGGCTGGCCACCACCCACCCGGTGCTGTTTGGCATTGCGCTGGCGATTGCGCTGGTGCTGATGGTCTGGCTGCTGGTGGTGCTGGTGAAATTTCTGAAAGCGCTGCTCCAGCGATTGGCCAAGATGTTCGGCGGCGGTGCGTCGCCCGAGACAACCTGAGAAGAGAAACGACATGTTCAAGAAAATCCTGATTGCCAATCGCGGCGAAATCGCCTGCCGCGTGGCGGCCACTGCGCGGCGCATGGCCATCCAGACGGTGGCGGTGTATTCCGACGCCGATGCCAGCGCCAAGCACGTAAGTGTGTGCGACGAGGCCATCCACCTCGGCGGCAGCGCGCCCAAGGAAAGCTACCTGCGCTGGGAAAAAATCATCGAAGCCGCCCAAGCCACCGGTGCCCAGGCCATCCACCCCGGCTACGGTTTCCTGAGCGAAAACGAAGAGTTCGCCAAGGCCTGCGCGAGCGCGGGGCTGGTGTTCATCGGCCCGCCGGCCTCGGCGATTCTGGCGATGGGCCTGAAGGCCGAGTCCAAGCAACTGATGGAAAAAGCCGGTGTGCCGCTGGTACCTGGCTACCACGGCGCGGGCCAGGACCCGGCCATGCTGAAGACAGAGGCCGACCGCATTGGCTACCCGGTGCTGATCAAGGCCAGCGCTGGCGGCGGCGGCAAGGGCATGCGGGCGGTGGACAAGGCGGAGGACTTCGCCGATGCGCTGGCATCCTGCAAGCGCGAAGCCATCAACAGCTTTGGCGACGACGCGGTGCTGATCGAGAAATACGTGCAGCGCCCGCGCCACATCGAAATCCAGGTGTTTGGCGACACCCAGGGCAACTACGTGTACCTGTTCGAGCGCGACTGCTCGGTGCAGCGCCGCCACCAGAAGGTGCTGGAAGAAGCGCCCGCCCCCGGCATGACCGAAGCGATGCGCCAGCAGATGGGCGAAGCGGCTGTGGCCGCGGCCCGTGCGGTGAACTACGTGGGTGCTGGCACGGTCGAGTTCATTGTCGAGCAGCGGGCCGACGGCAGCATGAACTTTTTCTTCATGGAGATGAACACGCGGCTGCAGGTGGAGCATCCGGTGACCGAAGCCATCACCGGCCTTGATCTGGTGGAGTGGCAGTTGCGCGTGGCTTTTGGCGAAGCTTTGCCGCTGCAGCAGGCCGATTTGCGCATTCACGGCCATGCCATCGAGGCGCGCATCTGCGCCGAGAACCCCGACAACAACTTCCTCCCCGCCACCGGCAGTCTGCAGGTCTACCGCAAGCCGGGCAGCACCAGTTTCGAGCGGGCCCCGGGTGCGGTGCGCATCGACGATGGCGTGCGCGAGGGCGATGCCATCAGCCCGTTCTACGACTCGATGGTGGCCAAGCTGATCGTGCACGGCGCCACCCGCGCTGAAGCACTGGCGCGGCTCGACGAAGCGCTGGCCCAGACCCACATCGTGGGCTTGGCCACCAACGTGCAGTTCCTGCGCCATGTGGCGCGCAGCCCGTCGTTCGCCCAGGCCAATCTGGATACCGGGCTGATTCCGCGCGAGCAGGCCGTGCTGTTCCACCAGGAAACCATCGGCCTGCCACTGGCGGCGGCGGCGGCCGTGGCCCGCACATTGCAGGACGAGAAGGCACTGGAAGGCGTGGATCCGTTCAGCCGGCGCGACGGCTGGCGTTCGCACGGGGTGGTGGTGCGCGGCTTCGACTTCGTGTTCCATGATGAGTCCTGCAAGGCCGCGCTGACCTGCCTGCACGACGGTGCGCTGCAGCTGCAGGTGGGCGATACCTCCGGGCTGCTGTCGTTTGCCGCAAAGGCCGACGGGCTGGATGTGCGCTTTGGCACCCAGCGCCTGCTGGCCAAGGTCTACCAGCAGGGCGAGACCGTCCACATCTTTGCCGGCCAGGGCGCGACCGAGATCACCGTGCTCGACCCGTTGGCCCATGCCGGGGAAACGCAGGGTGAGGGCGGCCGGCTGACGGCACCGATGCCGGGCAAGGTGGTGTCGTTTGCGGTGAAGGCCGGTGATACGGTCAAGAAGGGTCAGCCGCTGGCGGTGATGGACGCGATGAAGATGGAGCACACGATTGCCGCCCCCCTCGATGGCGTGGTGGCCGAGCTGCTGTACGCGCCGGGCGACCAGGTCGCCGAAGGTGCGGAGCTGCTCAAGCTGGTTCAGGCGGCCGCATGACCCTCCCAAGCAAAGTCCAACTCGTCGACGTCGGCCCGCGCGACGGGCTGCAGAACGAAAAGGAGCCGGTGCCGGCCGCCGTCAAGATCGAGCTGGTGCACCGGCTGCAGGCCGCGGGCCTGAAGCACATCGAGGTCACCAGCTATGTTTCGCCCAAGTGGGTGCCGCAGATGGCCGACAACGCCGAGGTCATGGCCGGCATCGCGCGGCAGAAGGATATCTGCTACTCGGTTCTCACGCCCAATCTGCAGGGTTTCGAGGCAGCCAAGGCGGGCAAGCCCGACCAGATCGTGGTGTTCGGCGCGGCCAGCGAAGCCTTCAGCCAGCGCAACATCAACTGCTCGATTGCCGAGAGCATTGCACGCTTCCGCCCGGTGGTGGAAGCGGCGCATGCGCAGGGCATCTCGGTGCGTGGTGCGATTTCGTGTGCCGTGGGCTGTCCCTACGAGGGCGAGATTGCCCCCGAACGGGTGGGCCTGGTCGCCCAACTGATGAAGGGCATCGGCGTGGACCACATCTACGTGGCCGACACCATTGGCGTCGGCACGCCGCGCAAGGTGCAGGCGGCGATGGACGCGGCGCTGGCCCACTACGACCTCGACCACACGGCAGGCCATTTTCACGACACCTATGGCCAGGCACTGGCCAATACGCTGGCGGCCATGGAGATGGGCGTCTGGCAGTTCGACACCTCGGTGGCCGGCCTGGGCGGCTGCCCTTATGCCAAGGGCGCGACCGGCAACGTGGCATCGGAAGACGTGGTCTACCTGCTGCACGGCATGGGCATTGATACGGGCATTGATCTGGATGCGCTGGTCGATGCCGGCCAGTACATCAGCGGCTTCCTGCAGCGCAAACCCAATTCCCGCGCCGCCACCGCGTTACTCAACAAGCGCCAGGCATGAGCGGACGGGGGCAGGCAAAATCTGTCCCATGATTTTTCAAGATTCTGGAGCGGCCCATGTGTGGCGCTGAACTGGTGGCGCTGCCCGAAGCGGTGCAGCGCGTGGCAGCAGTACTGCAGGCGCGCGGCCATGCTGACATGCCCGTCATGCTGGCGTCGGCCGCGCGCACCGCACAGCAGGCGGCCGATGCACTGGGTGTGGAACTGGGGCAGATCGCCAAGAGCATCATCTTTCGGCGCAGCGCCGTTGCTGGCCCGGCCGACGATGACGTAGCGGTGCTGGTGATCACCGCCGGCGACCGCCGTGTGGACGAAGCCAGGGTGCAGGCGCTGGTCTGCGCTCCGGGTACCCGGCTTGGCCGGGCCGATGCCGAATTCGTCAAAACCAGAACCGGCTTTGCCATCGGCGGTGTGTCGCCGCTGGCCCACGCCACGCCACCGGTCACGCTGATCGACGAGAGCCTGCTGCGCTTCGACGCGATCTGGGCCGCCGCCGGCCACCCGCACAGTGTGTTTCGCCTGCAGCCGCACGATCTGGCACGCTACACCGGTGCACCGCTGGCCGACGTGGCGGAAAGGGTCGCATGACAAGCGCTCCTGAATCAATAGCTGAACGTGCAGCCGTGGCGATGGCCACGGCCGAAAATGTACCTTCACCCTGCATTTCCGTGTGCCGCATGGACGCCACCCGCACCTGGTGCGAGGGCTGCCTGCGCAGCATCGACGAAATCCGGGTCTGGAGCCGCGCCAGCGACGCCGACAAGCGCCGCATCTGGACCCTGATAGCACAACGCGCGGAGACCATCGCACCATGAAGCACATCACCTTCTACCTCGACTTCATCTCGCCCTACGCCTATTTCGCATTCGAGAAACTGCCCGAGACCCTGGCCGGCATCAGTCACCAGGTGACCTACAAGCCCATGCTGTTTGCCGGCCTGCTGCAGCACTACGGCCAGCTCGGGCCGGCCGAAATCGCGCCCAAGCGCGCCTGGACCTACCGCCAGGTCGACTGGCTCGGCCAGCGTCACGGTATTCCGTTCGACCTGCCGGCTGCCCACCCCTTCAACCCTATCGGTCTGCTGCGTCTGGCGGTGGCCTGCGATCCGGCGGGCACACCCAACCGCTACGCCCTCGAAACGATTTTTCGCCATGTCTGGCGCGGCGGCGGTGCGGCCGATGACCCGGTCCGCCTGCAGCAGCTCGTGGAACAGCTGCAACCGCCGCGCGCGCCCGATGCGTCCGAGGTCAAGGCCCAGCTCAAGGCCCACGGGGATGAAGCCATCGCGCGGGGCCTGTTCGGCGTGCCCACCTTTGCCGTGGATGACAAGCTCTTCTGGGGTTTCGATGCGCTGCCCATGCTGCGCGACTACCTGGATGCCGGCCCCTGGTTCGGCGGCGACCGCTGGGACCGTGCGGCCGCGCTGCCGCAGGGCAAAACCCGCGTGGCCAAGCCGGCCTCCTGACCTTCTGGACGGGCGGCTGTACGGGTCGCGGGGCTGATGGTTTACCCCTAACCCCATTGAAAAATCGCGTTGAACTGCCGATAAACGGACATGATCTACGCGAAAACCGAGCTGGGGCAGCTGGCCCTGAGGGACCGTACCGTTGCCATCACGCCGCGGCAGCGCTCGGCTTTCATCCTGCTGGATGGCAAACACGAGCTGGCGGAGATTCTCCGGTCTACCGCCGGCATCGGTGTCAGCGAGCAGGATATTGCGCACCTGGTCGATCTCGGCCTGATCCGCCCGGTAGCTGCAGCGCCGGTGCAGCAGGTCATTGCCCCGGCCGCCGTAGCCCAGCAGGCGCCAGCCGCTGATGCGCCGGCGATGCCGGCCGACCATCCCGATGAACGTTACCTGCGGGCCTATCCGGTGGCTACCCGGCTCACCGCCGAACTGGGGCTCCGGGGTTTTCGGCTCAACCTTGCCGTCGAACGGGCCGGCAGCTACAGCGAGCTGCTGGGTGTGCTGCCAAAAATCCGCGAAGCCGTCGGTCCCGAAAAATTCCAGGTGCTTGAAGACCTGGTGCGCCACTGACGCACGCGCGGGCTGCGGCTGCGCCATACGGTGCGCGCCTGCAACCGCTGGCGTACCCCGGTCGGCCCGCCCGGCTGAAAACCACACGCGCTCCTCTGTCGCGAGCCCTCCCTAGAATGTCCGGCTTACTACCGAAAGACAGCCTGCATGACACAGGGCCGGATACGCATTCGCGGCGCGCGCCAGCACAACCTCAAGAACATCGATCTGGATATCCGCACCGGTGAGTTGACGGTGGTCACCGGCCCGAGCGGCTCGGGCAAATCCAGCCTGGTGTTCGACACGCTGTACGCCGAAGGCCAGCGCCGCTATGTCGAGACCTTCTCGGCCTATGCCCGGCAGTTTCTCGACCGCATGGACAAACCGGCGGTGGACCGCATCGACGGCGTGCCGCCGGCCATCGCCATCGACCAGACCAACCCGGTCCGCTCGTCGCGCTCCACCGTGGGCACGATGACCGAGCTGAACGACCACCTGAAGCTGCTGTTTCCGCGCGCCGGCCGGCTGTTCGACAAGGTCACGGCGCAGGAGGTGCGCCACGACACCCCCGAAACCATTTATGCCGAACTGCTGGCGCGCTCCGAAGCGCATGCCGCCGCGCCGGGCCACCCCAGCCCCCGCCTGGTGCTGACGTTTCCGGTGGAACTGCCGGGCGATACGCAATCCGCAGACATCGAGCAATGGCTCTCCGTCAGTGGCTTCACCAAGGTCCAGGCGCAGCGCATGATTGAGGCCGCGCCGGTCGCCGGCACCGCCAAGGAGGCCAAAGGCAAGAAGGCTGCGGCCATCGCCCCGGGGGCGGGCCAACGCCTGGTGCTTGATGTCATTGCCGACCGCTTTCGACTTGCGGGGACCGAACGGGCGCGGGTGGTCGAGGCGATTGAGGTCGCACTCAAGCGTGGTGGCGGCCGGCTCAACGTGTATGTGCTGCCGGAGCCATCGGAGGATCAGAAATTGGAATCTGACCCCCATTTGATTTGGCGGTTTTCCACCGGCCTGCACTGCCCGGACAGCGACCTGCGCTACGCCCAGCCCATTCCTTCGGGCTTCTCGTTCAATTCGGCGGTGGGCGCCTGCGAAACCTGCCGCGGTTTTGGCCGGGTGATCGGCGTTGATTACGGGCTGGTCATTCCCAACGACAAGCTCACGCTGCGTTCCGGCGCGATCAAGCCCATCCAGACGCCGGCCTGGCAGGAGGCGCAGGACGATCTGATGCGCCACGCCGAGGCGGCCGGCATTCCGCGCGACACGCCCTGGTACAAGCTCACCGCCGAGCAGCGGCACTGGGTCATCGACGGCTCGCCGAACTGGAACGGCAAGTGGAACCAGCACTGGTTCGGCGTGCGCCGCTTCTTCGAGTACCTGGAGACCAAGGCCTACAAGATGCACATCCGGGTGCTGCTGTCCAAGTACCGCAGCTACACCCCGTGCCCCACCTGCGCCGGCGCCCGGCTGAAGACCGAGAGCCTGCTGTGGCGGGTGGGCAGCCACGCGGCCGCCGAGGCGGTGCTGGAGCCGGCGCAGCGCTTCCTGCCGCAGGGCACCGGCTGGAGCCGCGCGCAGCTCGAAGCCCTGCCGGGCCTGTGCCTGCACGACCTGATGCAGCTGCCCATCGACCGGCTGCGCCGCTTCTTCGACCAGATGGACGTCGACTCCGGCATGGCCAGCGGCGATGCCGACCGCAAGGCGCTGGCGCTGCTGTTCGACGAAATCCGCACCCGGCTGCGCTACCTGTGCGACGTGGGCATTGGCTACCTCACGCTGGACCGGCAGAGCCGCACGCTCAGCGGCGGCGAGGTGCAGCGCATCAACCTCACCACCGCGCTCGGCACCTCGCTGGTCAACACCCTGTTCGTGCTGGACGAGCCCAGCATCGGCCTGCACCCGCGCGACATGCAGCGCATCAACACCGCGATGCTGCGGCTGCGCGACGCCGGCAATACGCTGGTGGTGGTGGAGCACGACCCGGCGGTGATGCTGGCGGCCGACCGCATCATCGACATGGGTCCCGGCCCGGGCGAGCGTGGTGGCCAGATCGTGTTCGACGGCAGCCCCGACGCACTGCGCCATGCCGACACCCTGACCGGCGCCTACCTTGGCGCGCGCAAACACATCGGCATGGGCTTCCGGCGCATGGTGACTGACAGCACGCCACGGCTCATCCTCGAAGGCGTGCGTGAGCACAACCTGCAGAACGTCACGGTGGAGTTCCCGCTGCAGAAGCTGGTGTGCATTACCGGCGTCAGCGGCTCCGGCAAATCGTCGCTGATCCAGGACGTGCTGGCGCCGGCGCTGCTGCGGCATTTCGGCAAGGCCACCGAAACCCCGGGGCAGCATGACCGCATGCTCGGTGCCGACTGGCTCAGCGAGGTGGTATTTGTCGACCAGTCGCCCATCGGCAAGACGGCCCGCTCCAACCCGGCCAGCTATGTGGGCGCCTGGGACAGCCTGCGCGAGATCTTTGCCAATGCACCCACTGCGCGCCAGCGCGGCTACACCGCCGCCAAGTTCAGCTTCAACAGCGGCGATGGTCGCTGCCCCACCTGCGGTGGCTCGGGTTTCGAGCATGTGGAGATGCAGTTCCTCAGCGACGTGTACCTGCGTTGCCCCGACTGCGATGGCAAACGCTACCGCCCGGAAATCCTCGAGGTGAAACTGGAACGCGGTGGTCGCTTCCTCAGCGTGGCCGATGTGCTGGACCTCACCGTGCACGAAGCGGCCACCCTGTTCTCCACCGACCGCGAGGTGCTGCGCACGCTGCAGCCCATCGTCGAGGTGGGGCTGGACTATGTGAAGCTGGGCCAGCCCGTGCCCACGCTCTCCGGCGGGGAGGCGCAGCGCCTCAAGCTCGCCGGGTACCTTGCAGATGCGTCCAAAAGCGCCACCGCCAGCCGCCAGCCCACCAGCCGCAAGGGCACGCTTTTCCTGTTCGACGAACCCACCACCGGCCTGCACTTTGACGACATCGCCAAGCTGATGCGTGCGCTGCGCCGCCTGCTCGATGTGGGGCATTCGCTCATCATCATCGAACACAACCTCGACGTGATCCGCGCCAGCGACTGGCTCATCGACCTCGGCCCCGAAGGCGGCGACGCCGGGGGCCTGCTGGTGGCCGAAGGCACGCCGGAAGACCTGCGCCTGCACCCAAGCTCCCATACCGGCCTGGCACTGCGCGACTACGACGGCGCGCTGGGCATGGGCCCGCAGGCGGTGGCGGAAAAAGCAGCGTGGGCGCAGCGGCCGGATGCGGTGGCGCCGATTGATGCGATCCAGATCGTCAATGCCAAGGAGCACAACCTGCAAAACCTGTCGGTGGACATTCCGCGCGGCAAGTTCAATGTGGTCACCGGCGTCAGTGGCTCGGGCAAAAGCACGCTGGCCTTCGACATCCTGTTCAATGAGGGCCAGCGCCGCTACCTGGAAAGCCTCAATGCCTATGCCCGCAGCATCGTGCAGCCGGCGGGCCGGCCCGAGGTTGATGCGGTCTATGGCATTCCACCCACGGTGGCCATCGAGCAGCGGCTGTCGCGCGGCGGCCGCAAGAGCACGGTGGGCACCACCACCGAGGTCTGGCATTTCCTGCGGCTGCTGTATGTGAAGCTGGGTACCCAGCACTGCGTGAACGACGGCGCGGCCGTGATGCCACAAACGCCCGACAGCATTGCCGCCACCCTGCTGCAGCATTACCGCGGCCAGCATGTGGGCCTGCTGGCGCCGCTGGTGGTCAACCGCAAGGGTGTCTACACCGAACTGGCCGACTGGGCGCGGCCGCGCGGCTTTTCCCACCTCCGGGTGGACGGCGAATTCCTGCCCACCACCGGCTTCCCGCGCATCGACCGCTTCAAGGAACACACGTTGGAGCTGCCGGTGGCCGACCTGGTGGTGAGCCCGGCCAACGAGCCCGCGCTGCGCGCCGCGCTGACCCTGGCGCTGGAGCATGGCCGTGGTGTGCTGCACCTGCTGGCCCCGCTCGATGGCCTGCGCGAGGCCATGGCCGAAGGCACGCCAGCGGCGGGCATCGGCCAGGTGCGGGTGTTTTCCACCAAGCGTGCCTGCCCGGTCTGCAGCACCAGCTATGCCGAGCTGGACCCGCGGCTGTTCAGCTACAACAGCAAACATGGCTGGTGCACCGAGTGTGTGGGCACCGGCGTGGCACTGACCCGCGAGCAGCGCAAGGCCTTCGACGATTCGGTCCGCGACGACGACAACAAGGGCCGCGAACAGACCTTTGCCGAGCCCGAGGTCGACGACGTGGCCGATGCCGTGTGCGCCACCTGCAGCGGCACCCGCCTCAATGCCCAGGCCCGCGCCGTCACGTTTGCCGGCGTGGGCATTGCCGAGATTGCCCGGCTGCCGGTGCATGCGGTGCGCGCCTGGGTCGAAAGCCTCGATGCCCCGGGCATGCTGAGCGGGCGCGAGGCCGAGATTGCCCGCGACCTGCTGCCCGAAATCCGGGGCCGGCTCGAGTTTCTGGAAGAAGTGGGCCTGGGCTACCTCACGCTGGACCGTGGTGCACCCACGCTGTCGGGCGGCGAGGCGCAGCGCATCCGGCTGGCGGCGCAGCTGGGCAGCAACCTGCAGGGTGTGTGCTACGTGCTGGATGAGCCCACCATCGGCCTGCATGCGCGCGACAACCAGATCCTGCTGAACGCGCTGCACAAGCTCGGCGACAAGGGCAATACGCTGGTGGTGGTGGAGCACGACGAGGACACCATCCGCCGTGCCGACCACATCATCGACATCGGCCCGAGCGCTGGCAAGCGCGGCGGCCGGCTGGTGGCGCAGGGCAGCGTGGCCGAGGTGTCGGCCGCCGCCGAATCGGTCACTGGCCGATACCTGCTGCACGCCATGCGGCATCCGCTGAAGGCCCGGCGCGGGGTGGACGCGGCCGCAGCGTGGGCCGTGCCGCCCGCGCCCGCTGCGGCGGTGCCATCCGGCGCGCCGGCCAAGCTGACGGCGGCTGCCAGAAAGCGCCTGAAAGCCGCTGCGGCAGCCGCCGCAATGGCGACCGGCGTGCCGGAGCCGGAAGCATTGGCCTGGCTCACGGTGACGGGCGCGCAGCTGCACAACCTGCAGCAGGTCAATGCGGCGATTCCGCTGAAGCGGCTGGTGGCCGTGACCGGCGTGAGCGGTTCCGGCAAGTCCACGCTGGCGCGCGACGTGCTGCTGGCCAATGTGCAGGTGGCCGTGTCGCGGCAGGGCGCGCGCGCCACGCGCGACCAGCCCATCGACTGGAAAGCCTGCACCCGCATTGCCGGCTGGCAGGGCATCGACCGGGTGCTGGAGGTGGACCAGACGCCCATCGGCAAGACGCCGCGCAGCTGCCCCGCCACCTATATCGGCTTCTGGGACACCATCCGCAAGCTCTTCGCCGACACGCTGGAGGCGCGCGCGCGCGGCTATGCGGCCAACCGCTTCAGCTTCAACACCGGCGAAGGCCGCTGCCCCACCTGCGAAGGGCAGGGCATGCGCACCATCGAGATGAGTTTCCTGCCCGATGTGAAGGTGCCGTGCGAAAGCTGCCACGGCGCCCGCTTCAACCCCGAGACGCTGGCGGTTACCTGGCGCGGCAAGAGCATTGGCGATGTGCTGCAGATGGAGGTCGATGAAGCGGTGGATTTCTTCGCGTCCATGCCGTCCATCAACCACCCGCTGCAACTGCTCAAAGACGTGGGCCTGGGCTACCTCACGCTGGGCCAGCCGTCGCCCACGCTGTCGGGTGGCGAGGCGCAGCGCATCAAGCTGGTGACCGAGCTGAGCAAGGTGCGCGACGAGGTCGGCCGGCGCGGGCAGAAGGCGCCCCACACG
>DASWYJ010000292.1:0-2283 GCA_036405035.1 Burkholderiaceae bacterium | reverse complement strand
GGACCACGTGCAGCAGCAGCACGGTCATGACCAGGTAGCGCAGGAACTTGCCGATGGTCATGTAGAGGAGGCAGGGCCAGAACGGGAACCGGAGCCAGCCCGCCACCGCACACAGCGGATCGCCCACCACCGGCAGCCAGGCCAGCAGGCAGGTCTTGGGGCCGAAACGCTGCAGCCAGTCGAGCACCCGTAGGTGGGTGGGCGAGTGGCGGTATTTATCTACCGCCTTGTGTGCGCCGTAGCCCATCCACCAGTCGAGCGCACCGCCCAGCGTGTTGCCCAGCGTGGCCACCAGAATGGCGGGCCAGAACAGTTCGGGATTGAGCTTGATCAGGCCGAACACCACCGGCTCCGAGCCCAGCGGCAGCAGCGTGGCCGAAATGAAGGCCACCACGAACACCGTGCCGAGGCCGAATTTGGGCAGCGCCAGCAAGGCCAGCAGGTGTTCGATCCAGGCTTCCATCGCGGGCCAGTATAGGGGGCCGCGCCGATGCCATTCCCCCGGAATGCGGTTTCAGGTGCTGAAATTTTGGGCAGCTACAATCGTGCCTCATTTTTCGGCAATCGTCTCCCCCCACCCCCGCATGCACATCGGTCCCTACGCGCTGGCCAACAACCTGTTCGCCGCACCGATGGCCGGTGTGACCGACCGGCCATTCCGCATGCTGTGCAAGCGGCTCGGCGCCGGCTATGCGGTGAGCGAGATGGTGACCTCGCGCCGCGACCTGTGGAACAGCCTGAAGACCTCGCGCCGCGCCAACCACGACGGCGAGGTGGCCCCCATTGCGGTGCAGATCGCCGGCACCGACGCGCAGATGATGGCCGAGGCCACCGCCTTCAACATCGACCGCGGCGCGCAGATCATCGACATCAACATGGGCTGCCCGGCCAAGAAGGTGTGCAACAAGTGGGCAGGCTCTGCGCTGATGCAGGACGAGCCACTGGCGCTGCAGATCGTGGAGGCCGTGGTGGCCGCCGCCGCGCCGCATGGCGTGCCCGTGACGCTGAAGATGCGCACCGGCTGGAGCATGGAACACCGCAACGCGGTGCGCATTGCCCGTGCCGCCGAGAGCGCCGGCGTGCAGATGCTCACTGTGCACGGCCGCACCCGCGAGCAGGGCTACAAGGGCGCTGCCGAATACGACACCATTGCCGCCGTGAAAGCTGCGCTACGCATTCCGGTGGTGGCCAATGGCGATATCACCACCCCCGAAAAAGCCCGCGACGTGCTGGCGTATACCCAGGCCGATGCGGTGATGATCGGCCGCGCGGCCCAGGGCCGGCCGTGGATCTTCCGCGAGATCGCGCATTTCCTGGCCACCGGCACGCACCTGGCCCAGCCCCTGGTGGCCGAGGTGCGGCAGCTGCTGCTGGACCATCTGCGCGACCACTACAGCCTGTACGGTGAACTCACCGGCATGCGGAGTGCGCGCAAACACATTGCCTGGTACGTGAAGGCCCTGCCCGGTGGCGAGGCCTTTCGCCAGCACATCAATGCCATCGACGACTGCGAGCAGCAGTGGCTGGCGGTGCAGGCCTATTTCACCGCGCTGGAAGCCCAGGGCGAGCGCCTGCCGGTGGCAACCCACATGACACAAGAAGAACAAGACATGGAGTGCAACGCATGAGCAAGAAGCAGATTGAAGAATGCGTTCGGGCCAGCCTCGACGGCTATTTCCGCGACCTGTGTGGCACCGAGCCCGACGGCATGTACGACATGATGATCAAGGCCATGGAAAAACCCTTGCTGGAAGTGGTGCTGCAGCACGCGGAAGGCAACCAGTCCAAGGCCGCCGAATGGCTGGGCCTGAACCGCAACACGCTGCGCAAGAAACTCGTCGAGCACAAGCTCCTGAAATAGCCCCGTGGCACCCCCACACGCCCTGACTTTTACCGCCAGAAAACCATGAACGCACTGATCTCCGTCTCCGACAAAACCGGCATCGTCGAATTTGCCCAGGCCCTGCACGCGCTGGGCATCACACTCATCTCCACCGGCGGCACCGCCAAGCTGCTGGCCGACCAGGGCCTGCCCGTCACCGAAGCGGCCGAACTGACCGGCTTCCCCGAGATGCTGGACGGCCGCGTGAAAACGCTGCACCCCATGGTGCACGGCGGCCTGCTGGCCCGCCGCGACGTGCCGGAGCACATGGCCGCACTGCAGAAACACGGCATCCAGACCATCGACCTGCTGGTCGTCAACCTCTACCCCTTTGAGGCCACGGTGGCCAAGCCCGGCTGCACGCTGGAAGACGCGATCGAGAACATCGACATCGGCGGCCC
>DASWYJ010000291.1:0-11041 GCA_036405035.1 Burkholderiaceae bacterium | reverse complement strand
GCACCCAGACCGGCACCGCGCTGGCGGCCTACTACGCATCGGCCGACCTGTTCCTGTTTCCCAGCACCACCGAGACCTTTGGCAACGTCACCACCGAGGCCATGGCCAGTGGCTTGCCGGTACTGGCCTACGACTACGCCGCGGCAGCGGAATACATCCGCGCGGGCTACAACGGCCAGCTCGCGCCTTTCGACCAGACGGATGTTTTCATCGCGCAGGCGGTGGCACTGGCCGGCGATCCCGGGCTGCGGCAGATCGGCCTGCGGGCACGGGAAACGGCTCTGGGGCTCGGCTGGGAACACATCGTGGTGCAGATCGAGCGGGCGATGCGGATGGCCATGCGCAGCGCGGCAGCACCCCGCCCGCCGGCGCTGATGGAAGGCAAGGTCGAGGGCTGGTAGGCGCCTATTCGCGCGCGGCCGCCAGCCCCAGGCGCGCACGGTGCGCGCGCCACAGCACCGAGGCGGAGAACAGCGCCACCACCATGCCGGCCAGCCACATCACCGTGATGATGGACCAGCCGAGCGCCAGCAGCGCGGCATAGATGCCCAGCGTCACCAGCACGCTGAGGTTCTCGTTGAAGTTCTGCACCGCAATCGAGCGCCCGGCCGTCAGCAGCACATGGCCCCGGTGCTGCAGCAACGCATTCATCGGCACCACCAGCATGCCACCCACCGCGCCCACCAGCACCAGCAGCACAATGGCGGGGCCCATCTGGGTGGTACTGGCCACCACCGGCAGCAACAGCCCCAGCAGCAGCCCCGCGGGCAGCACCCTCTGGGCATGCGCCAGCGCCACGTAGCGGCCGGCGAAACCGGCGCCGGCCATCACACCCACCGCCACCACCGCCTGCAGGTACGAGGCCTGCGACAGACCCAGCCCGAGCGCGACATCGGCCCACAGGAGCACCGCGAACTGCAGCATGGCCCCCACGCCCCAGAACAGCGTGGTGAAGGCCAGCGACAGGCCACCCAGCGCATCGCGCCACAGCGCGCGGTTGGCCTGCCGGAAATCCTGCAGCAGGGCCGCTGGAGAACGATGGAATTGCGGGTACCGGGCGCCGCTGTCGGGCACGCCGACATTCAGCACGCTGGCCAGCACGTACACACTCAGCACACCATACAGCGCCCCGCCCGGCAGCCACTGCGTGAACACATCGCTCACCAGAAAGCCCCCGAACAGCGTGCCCAGCAACACCGCACACACCACCGACACCTCGATCCAGCCATTGGCCGCCACCAGCCGCGCGGGCCCCACCAGCTCGGTCACCAGACCGTACTTGGCCGGCGCGTACAGTGCAGCGCCCATGCCGGTCACCGCCAGTGCCAGCGGCGGACTCACGCCGGCCAGCAGCAGCAATGCGCCCAGCACCTTCAGTGCATTCATCCAGGCCATCAGCCGCGCCTTGGGCATGGCATCGGCCAGCGGACCGGCAAAGGGGGCCAGCAGCACATAGGCCAGCGTGAAGGCAAACTTCAGCAGCGGCACCCACCACAGCGGCATGTTCTGCGCGTGCAGCAGTGCAATGGCAATGATGAGCAGCGCGTTGTCGGCCAGCGACGACAGGAACTGGGTGGCGATCAGGAGATAGAAACCGGCGGGCATTGCCGCCGATGGTCGCCGTGGCGTGTGGCGGCCGTGTGAAAAAGCGCGTGGTCAGTCCCCGTGCGCCAGCGGCAGGTTCAGCAGCAGGTTTTGCGGTTTCAGCCGCAGCACACCGTCGGCATTCATCGCCAGGCCCAGGTACACCGGCCGGCCCGCCACGTCGGCGCGCACCACGGCAGGATCGGCAAAGTCGAGCCGGAACAGGCTGATCAGCCGGCCCATGCGTGCATCGTCGACCGGCTGGCCCTGGTACAGATCGTTCAGGATGGTGGTGGATTCGCCGTCCAGCCCGATGTGCCAGCGCCAGGCCGGATCGCTGATCTGCGGCGCAGGCTGGATCGTCACCACCACGCCCAGGAAATGCGCCACCCAGCGCTCCAGCACCGTGGCCAATGCGCTCAGGCCCGAGAGTGCCTGCGTCAACTGGAAAACCAGGCCATGGCCGAGATCCTGCGTGAGCTCATGGGTCAGGTCGAACAGGTACTGAAAACGGTCCACCGTTTCCCAGTACTGGGAGGCGTTGTGCACGTCCAGCACCGGAAGCTGCGCCGCAGACGGGGCGGCACCGCCCTGCACCAGCAGCCGGCCCACGGCGCCCAGCCCGGCGGTTTCACTGAGCAGGTCGAGGGTTTCGCGGTCGCCTGCCAACACCCGCCCGTTGTGCACCACCATGCGCTGGGGCCGGAACAGCAGTTCGGCCGCGCGCACCTGCTGGGCGTCCGCCGTATCACCGAGCAGGTTGCGCACCACGGCCCAGGCCACCAGATCGATGAACAGCGGCGGCAGCCGGATCGGGCCCTGGCGGAACAGGTCGAGGTAGAACGCCTCCAGCGAGCCCGCCTGCTGCAGCGCGTCGCGCCAGCGCAGGAACAGCGCGTGGTTGTCACGGGCGTCGGGGTCGCGCAGCGCGTCAAGTTCGCTGTCGGCCACGGGCCGCAGCGGCTGCGCCATCAGCGCGGCGTGCAGCGTGCGCTCCGCGTCGCACGATTCGGCCAGCGGCAGCAGCTCGGGGCGGCCCAGCAGCAGGTGCCAGTAGGCATCGGTCGGCCGCAACCAGCCCCGCGCATCGCGCTGGAGGAGGTGGCAACCGCTGGAAGACCAGAATGTGTGCATCAGGGCGAAGGGTACGGCATGGGGCATATCCCCTACCGGGGAGCACCCGGTGGATAGATTACATCCGGTTTCAATATTCTGGTTCCGGGGCGGCGGGTTTACCGGCCCTTCACGACCATTTTGGGCGGCTGGCGCGTTGTCGGAGGCATGATGTTTGAAACCGGCTGCCGGCCTGCGGCTGCCTGAAGTGAGCTGAAACCATGATGATCTTCCCTGCCCCCATCTTGCGCCGCCTGCTGGCCCTGGCCTGCGTTGCACTGGCCGTGCCCGCAGTCCTGGCCCAGGCCCTGCCCACCGAATCCGACCGCGATCCGCCGGGCCAGGTGGCGCGTTTCGACGTGATCGACGGCGCCGTCAGCTTCGCCAGCGGCGAGGCCGGCGGATGGGACGCCGCGCAGCCCAACCGCCCCCTGACGGCCGGCGACCGGATCTGGACCGCCGACCACGCCCGTTCGGAGCTGCATGCAGGCTCCACCGCCGTGCGCATGGGCGCGGAAACCGGCCTCCAGCTCATCGCTGTCGATGACGATCTGACCCAGCTCCAGCTCGCGCAGGGCACGCTGAGCCTGCGGGTGCGCACGCTGTTCGATGGCCAGCGCATCCAGGTCGACACCCCCAACCTGGCCTTCACCGTGGCCCAGCCGGGCGAATACCGCATCGATGTGGACCCGGTGCGCAACAGCACCCGGATCGGGGTCTTCGCCGGCAGCGGCGCGGCCTATGGCGAAGGTGGAGTTTCCTACGCGCTGGGCAATGGCCTGCAGGTCACCTTCGGGGGCACCAATCTTGCGCAGATCGCGGTGCAGAACATGCCTCCGCGCGACGCTTTCGACAGCTGGGCGGCGGCCCGCGACCGGCTCGAAGACCAGTCGGTCACGGCCCGCTACATCTCGCGCGAGATTCCCGGCTACCAGCAACTCGACCAGTATGGCGACTGGGCCAGCGACCCCGGCTACGGTGCCATCTGGTACCCCCGCGCCGTGGCGGCCGACTGGGCGCCCTACCGCGCCGGCCGCTGGGCCGACATCGCGCCCTGGGGCTGGACCTGGATCGACGACGCGCCCTGGGGCTTCGCACCCTTTCACTACGGCCGCTGGACCACCATCGGCGCGCGCTGGGCCTGGGTGCCGGGGCCGCGCACCCCACGGCCGGTGTATGCCCCGGCGCTGGTTGGTTTTGTCGGCGGCGCCGGTCCTGGCGTGGCCTGGTTCCCGCTGGCCCCCGGCGAAGCCTGGCGCCCCTACCACCGGGCCAGTCCCCGCTATGTGAACCGGATCAATGCGCATGGGGCAGGCAGCCATCCACCCCATGGCAACTACCGGTACTACCAGGCCCCCCATGCGATCACGGCTGTCAGCGCCGAATCCTTCGCGCAGGGACGGCCGGTGCGCAATAACCCTATACGGCTGCGCCAGGACGACCTGGCGCGCGCGCAGGTGATTGCCGGCCCGGGCGTGCAGCCCGATCTGCGCGGCCCGCGCTTCTTTGGCGGCAGGCCGGCCACCGCAACACCGCCCGCAACCCTGAGCGGACGGGAGGCGCTGTCGCAGCGTGCCGCCAACGACCGCCCCGGCGCCTTCATGCGGCCGGGCGTGCCACTGGGCCGCGATGCCGGCGATGCGCGCGAGGACCGCGGCGCCCGCCCCGCACCCCGCACACCGCCGGCAAACGATGGCAATGGCTGGCGCAGCCCCCGCCCCTGGCCGGCCGACACCGGGGTGAGCCCCGGCGCCGCACCCGAACCTGCCGTGCAGATGCCCGCCACGGCCCAGCCGCAACCGCAGCCCCCGGCAACGGCGCAGCCACGGCAGCCCGCGGCGCAGCAAAGCTGGTTCCAGCGCGCGCCCCAACCCGACACCCGCGTCCGGGAAACGGCTGTGCCCCCACCGCGCCAGCACGAACAAGAACAGCGCATGCAGCACCAGCGCGAACAGTTCCAGCAGGAGCAGATGCGCAGGGCACAGGCACAACAGCGTATCCAGTCGATGCCCGCGCAACCCGCCATGCAAGCGCAGCCCGACGCAGGGCGCCAGGTGCGCATCGGCACGATGGGGCGGCAACCTGCCGACATCAAGCCGGGTGGCCGCAATGGCGGTGGTGGCGACAACGACGGCCGCGGGCCCCGCGGGCCGCGCGACAACCGCTAGTTATCTGCCCTCAATTGCTCCTGATAAAGGAGCAATCAGGCCAGCACCGATGCTGGCTGGATGCCATTTTTACGGATGATTTCCTGCCCATCGGTGGACAGTGCATGGGACACGTGCACCGGCTCGATCCGCTGACCCTGGGCATTGGGCACCGACTGGATGGCAATGACCGGTGCGCTGGCCACCACCCCGCCGAAGATCGTGGCGAATGCCGCATCGGCCGCGTCGCGCCCGGTGGCAAACCGCACGAAGCCCATCGGAATGGCGGCGCCGGAGGGGTCGAACACATACCAGCGGTCGCCCAGGAAGGCCTCCACATAGGCATGGAAATCGGTGGGCCCGAGGGCCGGGTCGGCGCCGTAGTCAATCCCGGTGGTGAACCGCGCCGGAATGTTGACCGCCCGGCACAGCGCAATCATCAGGTGCGCAAAGTCGCGGCACACGCCCACTTTCTCCACCAGCGTGTCCACCGCCGAGGTGCTGCCATCGCTGGCGTTGGAGCAGAACTGCACATGCTGCTGCACCCAGTCGCGGATCGCCCGGGCGCGGCCATACCCCTGCTGCAGGTGGCCGAAGGTGTGCACCGCAAAACGGTGCAGCCGGTCCGACTGGCAATAGCGGCTGGGGTACAGGTAGGGCAGCACTGCGGCCGGCAGGTCCGCCACCGGCACCTCGCCGATCTGTGCGGGCGCGGCCACATGGTGCTGGATGTCGAGCGTGGCGCCATAGCGCACCACCAGAGGCCCGGCCTGCGCCTTCAGCCGCAGGAAACGGGTATGCGTGGCCGGGTCGGTGTGGGCATGCGCCAGCACCGGCTGGCTGATGGCGAGCTGCTCCGTCACGACCTGCTGCTGCGCTGTCTGCGCGGCCTGCAGGTTGAAGATGAAATCGCAGCCCGAGGGTGCGACCTCGTAGGCGAGTTGAATGGAAAACTGGAGCCGGACCACAGGAAACTTTCATGGAAGTGGGTGTGCGCGGCGGAATCACCGGACACTCCCACAAGGCTACCGCCGGCCGCACGGAGCCGGTGTAGGCAGACAGCCCGTTGTGGTGGCACCGGTTTGCGCAATCGCCAACCGGCCGTTTTCCGGCGATGATGGTGCAACGCAACATCCCGGTAGCCCATTATGATCCCCCGCCCCGTTGTTCCGCCCAGTGACATGCCCCGCCCACCCGGCCCGGTGGTGCTGGTGCTGCAGGGCGGCGGCGCGCTCGGCGCCTACCAGGCCGGTGTGTACCAGGCGCTGCACGAATCCGGCATCGAGCCCGACTGGGTGATCGGCACCTCGATTGGCGCCATCAACGCGGCACTGATCGCCGGCAACCCGGTCGGGCTGCGGCAGGCCCGGCTCGACGCATTCTGGGAGCTGGTGGCGCAGCGTGCCCCGGTGCTGGCACCGCTGGCCTGGCCCGGGCTGGCACCGCTGTGGGCCAATGCGCAAACCGTGGCCCGCGGCATTCCGGGCTTCTTTGCGCCCAACCTCGCCGCACTGCAGGGCATGGACATCCCGCTGGGTGTGGAGAACGCGGCCTGGTACCGCACCACCCCGCTGCACGACACCCTGCTGCAGCTGCTGGACACGCCCCACATCGGCCGGCTGCCCACCCGCCTCACGGTGGGCGCGGTGCACGCCGGCACCGGCGCCATGCGCTACTTCGACAGCCGCGACACCGTGCTTTCGGTGGAGCACATCATGGCCTCGGGCGCGCTGCCACCGGCCTTCCCGGCGGTGCGCATCGACGGTGAGCCCTACTGGGACGGCGGCCTGTATTCCAACACCCCGCTGGAGGCGGTGTTCGACGACAGCCCCCGGCGCAGCGCGCTGGTGTTTGCCGTCAATGTCTGGCAGCAGAGCGGACCGGAACCCCAGACCATCACCCAGGTGCTGGCGCGGCAGAAAGACATCCAGTACGCCAGCCGCGACGAGAGCCACATCGCGCGCCAGCAGCAGTTGCACCGGCTGCGCCACATCATCCGGGCCATGCACAAGCAAATGCCGCCGAAGCTGCGGGACGATCCGGAAGTGCAGGCGCTGGCCGACTGGGGCTGCGGCACCACCATGCATGTGGTGCGCCTGCTGGCCCCTGCGCTGCCCGGCGAAGATGCCAGCAAGGACATCGACTTTTCCCTTGCTGGCATCACGGCCCGGCGCCAGGCAGGTTATGCCGACACCATCGGCATGCTGCAGCGCGCGCCATGGACCACCCCCGCCGACCCGCTGGAAGCGGTGGTGGTGTACCAGGACGCGGCCCGCAGCTGAGGCAGTTGCTCCGCGCTCAGTGCCAGCTGCCGGTCCCGGCCAGCTGCGGCGCTTGCTGCGATGCGCCCCAGCGCAGAGGTACCGCCGCGCTGGCGTGGATCACCTGGTGCGGCTGGAAACGCAGCAGGCGCTGCGCCCCGGCGAAGGCCTCGACCTCCGGGCCGTCCCAGACGATCTGGACCGTGGCCGCCACATAGACCGCGTCGCCGGAGGCAAAGTCGATGAACAACAGGCCGGCACGTGGATGCGCCACGATGTTGCCAATGGTGTTGAAGAAGTGGTTGCCGGTGAAATCGGGCACGGTCAGCGTGCCGTCGGCATCGACCCGCACAAAACCCGGTTTGCCACCGCGGTGCGATACGTCCACACCCCGGGAAGCCTCATCCTCACCGGCGGGCAGCGGCAGCCCGGCATCCGCAGCGGAGGCCGTGGCAATGAAGAAGGTGTCGGCCTGGCCGATCAGCGCGCGCGCTGCGTCATCAAGCTGCGTGCTGTGGCGCCATGCGCCCGGTGCCGCGGCCGCCACGTAATCGGCCTGGCGCGCCTGGATGTACTGCGGGCAGTTGCCAAAACTCTGCTGCACCCGCACCGAAAAACCGGTTGCGCCCCGTTGCTCCACCACACCGTTCATGCGGTTGCGGCGCCGGGTGTGCGGCTCGATGCCCAACAGCCCGAGGCGGGCGCCCGGCTGCAGATGGCGATGCAACGGATCGGCGGGGTCGGGCAGGGCCTGCACCACCAGCGCCTGTGGATCGGGCGACTGCATGAACCCCGGCGGCGCTGCAAGGACCGACGCCCACGGCTGGCCATCGGCGTCGGCCGAACCCACCACCACGAAGGGCCGCTGCGCGAAAAAATCGCGGTGCTGCTCCGGCATCGCGCTGCGGATCATGGCCCGGCCCACGGCAGCCATGCGCCCCTGCGCCAGCGCCGCCCCCAGCACACGCTCCTGCGCGGCACGCTCGCCGGCATGGAAGGCACTGGCAGCAGCCGGCACGGCCTGTGTGGCGGCGGTCATGCGGGCAGCCCCACCGGCGAACGCGGCATAGGCACAAACCCCGGCAGCGCCTCGATGCGGGCCAGCCAGGCCTGGATGGCCGGGTACGGCACGAGCGACACATTGCCTTCGGGCGCCACCCGCACGTAGGAATAGTTGGCCACATCGGCCAGCGTGGGGGTGTCGCCGGTCAGGAAAGGGCGGGCCTGCAGCACCTGCTCCATCACGCTGAACAGGGCGCGGGCACGGCCCTGCAGTTCTTCTTCGTTGTACGGCCGCTTGAACAGCATGGCAATCCGGGCGGCGGCCGGGCCATAGGCCAGCTGACCCGCCGCCACCGACAGCCAGCGCTGCACTTCGGCCGCATGGCGCGGCGCCAGCGGCAGCCAGGCCTCCCCGCCGTAGGTGCGGGCGAGGTAGACCAGGATGGCATTGGAGTCGGCGAGCGTCACCTCGCCGTCCTGGATCACCGGCACCTGACCAAAGGCGTTGAGCGCCAGGTACTCGGGTGTCTTGTGTGCGCCCCGGGCCAGATCGACCGGCACCAGCTCCACCGGCAGGCCGAGCAGCGACGCGAACAGCTGCACGCGGTGGCAGTGGCCGGAGATCGGCACGTTGTGCAGCTTGATGGGCTGGGCGGGAGTGGAGGTGGTCATGGGCGCCTTTCAGTCGGAAGGAAGTGGGAATGGAAAGGATTGTGTTTGCTCCATTCATTTGAATAAATACCTTCCAATGCATTTGACTACTCCATAAATCGGAGTAGTTGCCGTACCATGCCGCCATGGACAAACTCCGCGCCATGCAGACCTTTGTGCAGATTGCCGAAGCCGGCAGCCTGACGGCGGCGGCCCTTGCGCAGGGCGGCTCGCTGCCGGCGGTGGTGCGCACGCTGGCGGCGCTGGAGGCGGAGCTGGGCGTGCGGCTCTTCAACCGCACCACGCGGCGCATCGCCCTCACCGAAGAGGGCCGGCACTACCTGGAAAGCTGCCGCGCGCTGCTGGCTGCGGTGCACGACGCCGAAGCCGCGCTGCACAGCGACGCCGGCGACCCCACCGGCCACCTCACCATTACCGCGCCGGTGCTGTTTGGCCAGATGTACGTGGCGCCGGCGGTCACGCGCTTTGTGCAGCGCTATCCCGGCATGCGCTGCAGCCTGGTGCTGCTGGACCGGGTGGTGCACCTGCTCGAGGAAGGCATCGACCTCGGCATCCGCATCGGCCGGCTCGAAGACTCCTCGCTGGTGGCGCAGCCGCTGGCCAGCGTGCGGCGGCTGGTGGTGGCCAGCCCCGGCTACCTGCGCAGCCACGGCACGCCGCAGCATCCGCGCGAGCTGCTGCAGGCCAACTGCGTGCGCTTCTCGCCCGGCACCGGCCTGGGATGGACCTTTTACGAAAACGGCCGCAGCTTCACCGTGCCCGTGACCGGCAACCTGGAGGTCAACCACGTCGCGCCAGCGGTGGACGCCTGCGTGGCCGGGCTGGGCTTTGGCACCTTCATTTCCTACCAGGTCGCGCCGCGGATAGCGCAGCAGCAGCTGGTGGAAGTGCTGCAGGCCTTTGCACCGCCGCCGCGGCCCATCAGCCTGGTGTACCCGCACGCGCGCCTGCTGCCGGCACGCACCCGGGTGTTTGTGGACTGGATCAAGGCCGAACTGGCCGGGCTGGCGCATGCCGGCCCGGGGGTTGGCAGCGGGCTCAGCGCTGCGGGTTGATGGCGATCAGCTCCACCTCGAAATGCAGCGTGGCATTGGGCGGAATCACGCCGCCGGCACCGCGCGGGCCGTAGGCAATCTCGGGCGGGCAGGTGAGCCTGGCCTTGCCACCCACCTTCATGCGCTGCACGCCCTCGGTCCAGCAGCGGATCACGCCGCTGAGCGGGAAGTCGATGGGCGCATTGCGGGCATAGGAGCTGTCGAACTCCTTGCCATCGGGAAAGGTGCCGCGGTAGTGCACCCGCACGCGGTCGAGCGCGGTGGGGCTGGCGCCGGTGCCGTCTTTCAGCGAGCGGTAGACCAGGCCGGTCTCGGTAACCACGGCGCCGGCTTCCTTGGCGGCGGACGCGGCAGCGGCGCTGGGCTGGGGCTGGGCCCACAACGGGGTGGCAAGGCAGGCAGCCAGCAGGGCGGCGGCAATACGCGGGAATGGTTTCACGGAACGGCTCCAGAAAGGCAACACAGGGGTTGGCATTATTGCGGCTGCCGCAGCATGCATCGGCCCGGCTGCACGCCGCAGCAGGAAAACACGCATGCAATCGGCCTGTGGCCAGCATGTTTTCTACATGGTTTGCTTTTAATTACATAGCAAGACCCTTGGCTTGCAGGTTCTCCCCGGGCCGGGCATGCTGGGCGTTTTGGCAACAGGCGGGCGCGATGGGCAGTTTTGACGTGGATCTTCTGGTGGTGGGTGGTGGCAGCGGCGGCGTGCGCGCCGCCCGCATGGCCGGGCAGCGCGGCGCGCGGGTGGCGCTGGCCGAAGCCGGCGCACTGGGGGGCACTTGCGTCAATGTGGGCTGCATTCCCAAGAAGCTGTACAGCTACGCCGCCCACTATGCCGAGGCCTTTGCCGAATCCGCCGGCTTCGGCTGGCAGGCCGGCGCCCCTGCCTTCGACTGGGCCACCCTCAAAGCCAACCGGGCGCGCGAAATCGGCCGGCTCAACGGCGTGTACGCCAACCTGCTGGCCGGTGCCGGGGTGGAATTGCTGCACGGCCATGCCCGGCTCACCGGGCCGCACAGCGCCGAGGTGGCCGGCCGCAGCATCCAGGCCCGCCACATCCTGATCGCCACCGGCGGCACGCCGCATGTGCCGGATATGCCGGGCCGCGCGCATGTGCTCACCTCCGATGCCATGTTCGACATTAACCCCTTCCCGCAGCGGCTGGTGGTGGTGGGTGGTGGCTACATCGCCTGCGAGTTCGCCT
>DASWYJ010000290.1:0-4168 GCA_036405035.1 Burkholderiaceae bacterium | reverse complement strand
CCCAGCTTCATCGACAGTGCAATGCGCTTGCGGGCCACGTCCACCTCGGTCACCCGCACCGTGCCGATGTCGCCGGTTTTCACCACCTCGCGCGCGTCGGTCACGAACTTGTGGCTGAGCTGGCTCACATGCACCAGGCCGTCCTGGTGCACGCCGAGGTCGATGAAGGCGCCAAAGGCCGCCACGTTGCTGACCGTGCCCTCCAGCACCATGCCTTCGCGCAGGTCCTTGATGTCTTCCACGCCGTCGTTGAAGCGGGCCACCTTGAAGTCGGGGCGCGGGTCGCGGCCGGGTTTTTCCAGCTCGCCCAGGATGTCTTTCACGGTGATGACACCGAACTTCTCGTTGGCGAACAGCTCGGGTTTCAGTGTCTTGAGCATCTCGGCGCGGCCCATCAGCTCGGCCACCGGCTTGCCGGTGGTGGCGATGATCTGTTCCACCACCGGGTAGGTTTCGGGGTGCACGCCGGTCATGTCGAGTGCGTTGTCGCCGCCGCGGATGCGCAGGAAGCCCGCGCTCTGCTCGAAGGTCTTGGCGCCCAGGCCACTCACCTCCATCAGCTGCTTGCGGGTGCGGAAAGCGCCGTGGGCCTCGCGCCAGCGTACCACCGCCTTGGCCACGGCCGCCGACAGGCCGGAAACCCGGCTCAGCAGCGGCACGCTGGCGGTGTTCAGGTCCACGCCCACCGCATTCACACAGTCTTCCACCACCGCTTCCAGCGTGCGGGCCAGTTCGCTCTGGTTCACGTCGTGCTGGTACTGGCCCACGCCGATGGATTTGGGGTCGATCTTCACCAGCTCGGCCAGCGGATCCTGCAGGCGGCGGGCGATGCTGGCGGCGCCGCGCAGGCTCACGTCCACATCCGGCATTTCCTGGCTGGCGAATTCGCTGGCGCTGTACACCGAAGCCCCGGCCTCGCTCACCACTACTTTTTCAATAGCAGGTGATGCAGAATGGGCGCTGGCCAGCGGCTGTTTTGCCAATAATTTGATGAGGTCGGCAGCGAGTTTGTCGGTTTCGCGGCTGGCGGTGCCGTTGCCGATGGCGATCAGGTTCACGCCGTGCTTCTCGCTGAGTTTGGCCAGCGTGTGCAGCGCGCCGTCCCAGTCGCGCCGTGGCTCGTGCGGGAACACGGTGGCGGTGTCCACCAGTTTGCCGGTGGCGTCGACCACGGCCACCTTCACGCCGGTGCGGATGCCGGGGTCCAGCCCCATGACCACGCGCGGGCCGGCGGGCGCGGCCAGCAGCAGATCACGCAGGTTGTCGGCAAACACCTTGATGGCCACCTTCTCGGCGTCTTCGCGCAGGCGGGCAAACAGATCGCGCTCGGTGGAGAGGCTCAGCTTCACGCGCCAGGTCCAGGCCACGCACTTGCGCAGCAGGTCGTCGGCGGCGCGGCCCTGGTGGCGCCAGCCCAGGTGCAGGCCGATGCGGGCCTCGGCCAGGCTCACCACCGGGCCGGCTTTGGTGCCGGCAGCCACCGGCGCCACTTCCGGCTCGGGCAGCACCAGCTTGGCATCGAGGATCTCCAGCGCGCGGCCACGGAACACGGCCAGTGCGCGGTGCGAGGGCACGCGGCCAATGGGCTCGTCGTAGTCGAAGTAGTCGCGGAACTTGGCCACGTCGGCGTCGTTTTCGTTCTTGCCGCTGGCCAGTGTGCTCTTGAACAGGCCTTCGGCCCACAGCCATTCGCGCAGCGCCTGCACCAGCGGTGCGTTTTCGGCCCAGCGCTCGCTGAGGATGTCGCGTACGCCATCGAGCACGGCCAGCGGGGTGCTGAAATCGGCGCCCTCCACCGTGCCCGCCGGGCTGGTGAAGGCCTCGGCCTCGGCCAGCGGGTTCAGCGTGGGGTCGGCAAACAGCTTGTCGGCCAGGGGCTCGATGCCGGCTTCCCGGGCGATCATGCCCTTGGTGCGGCGCTTTGGCTTGTAGGGCAGGTACAGGTCTTCCAGCTCCTGCTTGGTGGGCGCGGCCTCGATGGCGGCGCGCAGCGCGGGGGTGAGCTTGCCCTGCTCCTCGATGCTTTTGAGCACGGCGGCGCGGCGCTCTTCCAGCTCGCGCAGGTAGCCCAGCCGGTAGGCCAGCTCACGCAGCTGGATGTCGTCCAGCCCGCCGGTGGCTTCCTTGCGGTAGCGGGCGATGAAGGGCACGGTGGCGCCACCGTCGAGCAATTCGACGGCGCTGCGCACCTGCTGGGGGCTCACGCGCAATTCCTGCGCAATCTGCAATTCGATTCGGGACATGGCCGGTGGTGGGGCGGTAAAAGGGTTCAGGCAGCGGCCTGCGCCAGTTGCGCGGGGCCGTGGTTTTTGAAAGGTCGCGAGTGTGCCACAGCGAATGCGGTGCGGCGCTGGCTCAGGCCCACGTGGGCGACAGGCTGGCGGGCGGCGCCATGTGCTGCACCGTCACGGTGAGGCTGGGGCCCAGCGCATACCAGGCCCACAGCGCGGCAACCAGGGCGGCCAGCACCAGCAGGATCACTCCCCAGCGCGGGGCGCCGGAGGGTGGTGGTGGCGCAGCCAGCGGGTCGGCCGCCGGGGGCTGCGCGCCGGCCTGCGCCGCGGGCTGGCCCTGGCGCTGGGCTTCGGCGCGCTTCAGGGCGTCGAGGATCTGCGACATGGCCTACTTCTCCGGAATCAGCCGTGGCTCGTTCACGCCGATGGCGCGGTTGAGCTGCATGAAGGTTTCCGGGCCGGCCACGCCGTCGGCCTTGATGTTGTTGGCCAGCTGGAACGCGGTGACCTGCGATTTCAGCACCGGGTCGAAGCGCTTGCCTTCGGGTGGCTGGCTGCCGCCCTGCAGCAGCGCCAGCCGGGAGCCAAGCCAGTCAACGGGCGGGCCGGAAGCGCCCAGTCGCACCTTGCCCCGGTATTCGGCCGGTGCGCGCCACAGCGTGAAGTATTCACCGCGCCAGAGCTGCAGCAGCGTGTTGAGCGAGACGGTCTGGCTCGTTCCGTTGGCGACCAGCGTGGCGGTGTTGGGCCCCATGCCATTGAGCAGCACGTAGACCGGCTTCTTGCTGCCGTCATACAGCGCCAGGATGCCGGGCCGGTCGAGTTGCTGCACGGTGGTGAGCGTGCTCTTGGGCTGCTCGAAGCATTCCACCTGCTGGCGTTCGACCTGCGCGCAGGCATCGCCGGGGCCGACCTGCAGTTTCCACAGGCTGGCCAGTTCGCGCCAGGCGTCGTTGTCGGTGCGGTGGAAAGCCTTCAGCACGGCTGGTGCGGTTTCGGTGGCGCCCGGCTTGGCCAACGACGCGGCCGCCGTGGGCAGTGTGGCCGGCGGTGCCGCCGCTGGCGGGCTGGTGGTACCGAAGCTGGGCGCTGCGCCGGTGCTGCCCGGGGTATTCCCAACTGCAGCCGGGGGCGCTGTGGGGGCCGCTTCGCTGGCTGCCGGTGTGCTGGCTGTGGGTGCAGCGGGTGCAGGAGCCGCTGCGGGGGCCGGGTTGCTGCCACGCAGGCCCAGGCTCAGCAGGCCGAACAGCAGCAGCCCGCCCGCCAGGCCCGCTGCCACCAGCATCAGCGGCGGCAACGCGCCCAGGCGCTGCATGCGGGTGGCCGGCTGGCCGTCGCCGGTGGCGGCTGCGGGACGGGGCGCGGGGGTGGCCTTGGTGGCCGGTGGCGGCAGGTATTCGTCGTCAAACACCTCGTGGGCCGCCTTGTCGACGATGGCCCGGCCCACGCTGGCCTTGCCAGTGGCATAGGCGCCGAGCAGCGCCCGGTCGCACAGCAGGTTGATGCGGCGCGGCACACCGCGCGACAGCTTGTGGATGCGCTGCAGCGCTGCGCGGTCGAAAGGCGCTTCGGCCACCCGGCCCGCCACGGCAAGGCGGTGTGCCACGTAGTGCGCGGTTTCGGTTTCCGACAGGGCCGGCAGATGGAAGCGCGCAATCACGCGCTGCGCCAGCTGCTCCATGTCGGGCCGGGCCAGCATGGTGCGCAGCTCGGGCTGGCCGATCAGCACGATCTGCAGCAGCTTGCGTTCGCTGGTTTCCAGGTTGGTCAGCAGCCGCAACTGCTCGATCACCTCGGCCGACAGGTTCTGCGCCTCGTCGATGATGAGCACGTTGTTGCGGCCCTGGGCATGCGCATCCAGCAGGAACTGGTTGAGCGGCGCGACGTAGTCGGTCACGGTGGCGTCGCCGCCGCGCTCCTTCGGGTAGTCCACA
>DASWYJ010000289.1:0-7556 GCA_036405035.1 Burkholderiaceae bacterium | reverse complement strand
CAATACCGGTCACGGTACCGAGCAGGCCGTCCAGTGCGGAGCCGGCGTCGCCGCCAAAACCGAGGTTCAGTTCACCCAGCGGCGTGGCGCCCGCGGCCGACGAAGCGGCATCGGTCACGCTGGAGATACCGGGGATCTGGCCCAGCAGTGCGCCACCGGTGTCCTGCAGGCCTGTCACGCTGCCCAGCAGGCCACCGGCATTGACCGATGCGCCAGCTTCCGGGCCCTGGCCCAGCAGGCCGCCGAGGGTGCCGGTCACCGGGCCCAGCAGGCCACCGGTGGGGTCGGCCCCGCTCAGGACTTGCAGCAGGCTGTCGGCCGATACCGGCAGATTGTTGGTGTCCAGCGCGAAGGCGCCGGTCGAGACACCCTGGCCCAGGGCTTCGAGCAGGCCACCAAGCAGGTCGCCGCCGGGCAGGCTGCTGGGTTGCAGGCCACCCAGCAGGCCGGTGGCGGTTTCCGGTGCGCCGCTCAGCAGGCTGGTGGCGGTGTCGAGCACGCTGCCGGCGCCGGGAGTGCTGATCACCGGGATGTTGCCCAGCAGGTCGCCGGCAATACCGGTCACGGTACCGAGCAGGCCATCCAGTGCGGAGCCGGCGTCGCCGCCAAAACCGAGGTTCAGTTCACCCAGCGGCGTGGTCAGGTTGCCACCGCCGGTAATGCTGCCCAGGCTGCCCGTCAGTTCGCCGAGCAGGCCGGTAACGGGTGTGAGCACATCGCCGACGAGGCCACCGACATCCAGGCTCTGGCTGCCGGTCACGCCTTCCAGCAGGCCCGTCACGGGCGACAGCAGGCCACCCACCAGGCCGTTGGCGCCGCCGGTCACGCCACCGAGCAGGCCGGTGACGGGAGCGAACACGTCACCCACCGTGCCCAGCAGGCCACCCGTGAGGTCACCCACGAGATTGGTGACCGGGGTGAGCAGGTGTTCCACGGCGTAGAGGCCGTTGGCCACTTCGCCGAGGCCAACGCTGCTGACCAGTCCGCTCAGGGCGTCGGTGGCGAAATCGACCTGCGTCACCAGCGGGTCCACCAGCGATGCGGTGGCGCCGGTGCCCAGCAGGCCGTCCACCACGGGGGCCACTGCCGGGGCGACGGTGCCGGTGATATTGGTCACGGCGTTGTCGACCGGGTCGAAGTTGTTCGGGGTATTGGCATTGAAGCTGTCGCCCACCAGCGGTGCCAGCGCGTCGTTCAGGCCATTGGTGAGCTGCGTGACCACACCATCCACGGGCTTGGTCAGGCCGGGCAGCCCGGAGCCGGCCAGAATGCCGCCGCCCAGCGCGTTGGTTGCATGGTCCACGACCGTGGCCGTCGGGCTCAGCAGGCCGTTGACCACCGGCACGGGTGTCGTGCCGCCACCGCCCGTGTTGCCACCACCACCGTTGTTGCCCCCGTTATTGCCACCACCGCCACCGCCGGTGTCACCACCGCCGGTACCTCCGCCGCTGCCGGGGGGCGGCATCATGGTCGACGTGCCGCCGCCCGAATCACCACCGCGGCCCGATGCCAGCGCGGCCAGGCCACCAATGCCCAGGGCCGCAAGGCCAAAGCCGTCGAGGATGGAGCCACCGCCCGCAGCGGCCTTCTTGCGCACGGCAACCGATGCCGCATCGGCCAGCTCGTCGGGCGATGCCATGAACATGTCGCCAGCGGCCATATCCACCACCACCTGCTCCACGCCGGGCACGATCTGCTTCATGCCGATGGTGGCATCGCTGCCGCCCGACAGCACACCGGTCAGCGGCGCTTTGTTGGGAGTGGGGCCGGGGAAGGTCACGTTGGCGCTGCCGCCCTGCGGCACGATGACGCGGTCGCCGGCCAGCAGGCTGGCAGAGCCGTCCACCGGAACGCGGGCCTCGCCGCGGATGATCTGGGTGCCCGGTGTTGCGCCCGACAGCGTGCCCAGGCTGGCCGGAGCCGAAATCGCGGCTTCGGGAGCGGCTGCGGCAACGGCGAGCGGCGCAGCCGTATTTTGTGCAACGATGGGGGCGTCAACGCCGATGACGGTGGAGACGCTGGGAGAGGCAAGTTCGGTAGTGGTCATGACGGTTTTCCAGAAAGAGGCAACAGGTATGTCCTGACTATCGATCCCTGGCGACCGTACTGAAGGTTTTGCGAACTTCGGTATTCATGTTTTCCGTGATTTTTTTCATCAGAATCGGCTCTGTGTGCGTGGTCTGCGCCGCGCGCCCCGCGGTGCATGCCGCTGCGGCGCCCGTGCGCTGCGCAGGGTGCGCGCCGTGTGGCATGTGCTAGAACGATTGCGCTATCGCAACCCTTCAGAAAGGATCCGCCATGAGCAAGGCCCTGCGACTCTCCGAAAAATGGTTTCACCGTGGCCTGTGGCTGGTGGCGCTGGTGTTTGCCGGTTTTCTCATCGGGCTGGGCGGCACCATCGTGGGCGATCTGCCGCAGGTCGAGCAGCGCGCGACGCTGGAGGATTTCATCGACCGGCCGCAGGCCGACGCGGCCCGCAGTGCCATCAAGGCCGCGCAGCGCACCGAGAAGGACGCCGAGGACGCACTCGACCAGGCCCGGCTCAAGCTCAAGGCCGCGCAGGCCGACAACGCCGCCGCCCGCGAAACCTTCGCCAACTGGCTGGCCACCCGCCGCGCGACCGAGCGCCCCGAGCAGGACGGCGAACTCATCGCCCGCACCACGGCCCTCGACAAATTCAAGGCCGGCGAGCGCGCCGCGCAGGAGCAGGTCGAGGCGCAGGAACAGGCGGCGCTCGACGCCCGGCAGGCCGCCGGCAAGGCCCGCAGCCGGCTCGATGAACTGGAGCAGGCGGGCCAGGCCGGGCTGCAGCAGGCCCAGCGCAGCCAGGAGCTGCGGGTGTTCCTGTACCGGCTGGCGCTCACGCTGCCGCTGCTGGGCATTGCCGGCTGGCTGTTCGTGAAAAAGCGCAAAGGCACCTACTGGCCCTTCGTCTGGGGCTTCATCCTTTTTGCGCTGTTTGCCTTCTTTGTGGAACTGGTGCCGTATTTGCCGAGCTATGGCGGTTATGTGCGCTACATGGTGGGCATTCTCATCACCGGCCTGGTGGGGCGCCAGGCCATCGTTGCGCTGAACCGCTACCTGGAGCGGCAAAAGCTGGCCGAGCAATTGCCCGATGCCAAGCGGCGCGAGGAACTGAGCTACGACACCGCGCTGGCCCGGCTGGCCAAGGGCATGTGCCCCGGGTGCGAGCGCCCGGTGGACCTGAAGAACACCGCCATCGATTTCTGCCCGCACTGTGGCATTGGCCTGCACGACCACTGCGGCCACTGCCAGACCCGCAAGAGCACGTTCTCCAAGTTCTGCCACAGCTGCGGCACAGCTGCCGGCTGACGGCAGGCCGCCCTGCGGCCCCTGCATCTTTACGGCTTCTTGATGCCCGGCGGCGCACTCTGTGCGCCGTTTTTATGCGCGAATGGCCAGACTTCCCCCATCCATCTGAACAGGGGGTGATGCCATGGATTTTGTCTATCTCGCGCTGGCCTTCGGGCTCTGGGGGCTGACCGTGGGGCTGGTGGCAGCCCTGGCCCGGCTGGCCGACAGCACCGGAGCACGGCCATGATTTCCCTGCACACGCTGTACGGTTTTGCGGGCTTCTGTGCGCTGGCGCTGCTGGGCTACCTGCTCTATGCGCTGGTCTGCGCGGAGGAGTTTTGATGACTGCCGATGCATGGGGCCTGTTGGCGCTCTATCTGGCGGTTCTGCTGGCTGCCGCCTGGCCCCTGGGCATCTGGCTGGCACGGCTGAATGCGGGCGACCTGCCCCGCTGGATGCACACGGTCGAGGCGCCGCTGTACCGGTTGGCGGGCACCTCGACCGACCACTCGATGCACTGGAAGCCGTACACACTGGCGCTGCTGGCGTTCAGCGGGCTGGGTGTGCTGGTGGTGTATGCGCTGCAGCGCCTGCAGGTGTGGCTGCCCCTCAATCCGCAGGGCATGCCTGCCGTGAGCGCCGACTCGGCCTTCAACACTGCCATCAGCTTTGTTTCCAACACCAACTGGCAGGGCTACGCCGGAGAGTCCACCATGGGCTACCTCACGCAGATGCTGGCGCTCACCGTGCAGAACTTCCTGTCGGCAGCCACCGGTATTGCAGTGGTGTTTGCGCTGATTCGCGGCTTCGCCGCACGTTCGAGCAAAGTGATCGGCAACTTCTGGGTGGACATCACCCGCATCACGTTGTGGCTGCTGTTGCCGCTGTCGCTGGTGCTTGCGCTGTTTCTGGCTGGGCAGGGTGTGGTGCAGAACGTCAGTGCCTACCAGGAGGTGACGACGCTGGAACCCACGGCCTACCAGGTGCCCCGGATGGGCGCTGACGGCCAGCCGTTGACGGACGCGCAGGGCGCGCCAGTGGTGCAGGACATGACCACCAGCACCCAGACGCTGGCCATGGGCCCGGTCGCTTCGCAGGAGGCCATCAAGATGCTGGGCACCAACGGTGGCGGATTCTTCAACGCCAACTCGGCCCACCCCTACGAGAACCCGAATGCACTGACCAACTTCGTGCAGATGCTGGCCATCTTCCTGATCCCGGCCGCGCTGTGTTTTGCGTTTGGGCGGGGTGTGGGGGATGCACGCCAGGGCTGGGCCGTGCTGGCCGCCATGACGCTGATCTTCGTCGTTGCGGTCGCGGCCATCGTTCCCGCCGAGCAGGCCGGCAACCCGCTGCTGCCGCCGCTGGGCGTGGACCAGCTGGCCAGCAGCCTGCAGGCCGGCGGCAACATGGAGGGCAAGGAGGTGCGCTTTGGCATCACCGCGTCCAGCCTGTTCGCGGTCATCACCACCGCCGCGTCGTGCGGTGCGGTCAACGCGATGCACGACTCCTTCACGCCGCTGGGTGGCCTGGTGCCGCTGGTGATGATCCAGCTTGGTGAGGTGGTGTTTGGTGGCGTGGGCAGTGGCCTGTACGGCATGCTGGTGTTCGCGATTCTGGCGGTGTTCATTGCCGGGCTGATGATTGGCCGCACGCCGGAATACCTGGGCAAGAAGATCGAGGCCCACGAGATGAAGCTCACCGCGATCATCATCCTCGTCACGCCCATCGTGGTGCTGGCCGGCACCGCCGTGGCGGTGGTGGCAGGCGCCGGCAAGGCCGGCATTGCCAACCCGGGTGCGCATGGTTTCTCGGAAATCCTCTACGCGCTGAGCTCGGCCGGCAACAACAACGGCAGCGCCTTTGCCGGCCTGTCGGCCAACACACCGTTCTACAACCTGCTGCTCGGTGCGGCCATGTGGCTGGGCCGCTTCGGTGTGATCGTGCCGGTGCTGGCCATGGCCGGTGCACTGGCCGCCAAGAAGCGCCTGCCGGTGACGGCGGGCACCCTGCCTACCCACGGGCCGCTGTTCGTGGTGCTGCTGATCGGCACGGTGCTGCTGGTGGGCCTGCTGAACTATGTGCCGGCACTGGCCCTGGGCCCGGTGGTGGAGCACCTGATGCTCTGGCCCGCCCGGTGAGCAAAGGAGAAAGAATGAACACCCCCACCACCTCTGCGCTGCTGGACCCGGTCCTGCTCAAGCCCGCACTCGCCAGCGCCCTGGCCAAACTCGACCCGCGCGTGCAGTGGCGCAACCCGGTGATGTTTGTCGTCTACATCGGCAGCATCGCCACCACGCTGCTGGCAGTCTCAGCCCTGCAAGGCCCGGGCGACACCCAGCCCGGATTCATTGCAGCCATCGCCGCCTGGCTGTGGTTCACCGTGCTCTTTGCCAACTTCGCCGAAGCGCTGGCCGAGGGGCGCAGCAAAGCGCAGGCGGCCTCGCTGCGCGGCCTGAAAAAAAGCACCTGGGCCAAGAAATTCAAGGAGCCGGTGAACGGCGTTTTCCACGGCACAACCTGGCTTCCAGAGCAAGCCGAAAACCTGCGCAAGGGCGACGTGGCGCTGGTGGAAGCGGGCGACATGGTGCCGCTCGATGGCGAGGTCATCGAAGGCGTGGCCTCGGTGGACGAAAGCGCCATCACCGGCGAATCGGCCCCGGTGGTGCGCGAATCGGGCGGCGATTTCTCGTCGGTCACCGGTGGCACGCGGGTGCTGTCCGACTGGTTGGTGGTGCGCGTCGGCGTCAATCCCGGCGAGTCGTTTCTCGACCGCATGATCAGCATGGTCGAAGGTGCCAAGCGCCAAAAGACGCCGAACGAGATCGCGCTGACCATTTTGCTGGTGGCGCTGACCATCGTGTTCCTGGTGGTCACCGTCACGCTGCTGCCGTACTCGATCTTCAGCGTCGAGGCGGCGCAGGCTGGCACCGTGGTGAGCCTCACCGCGCTGGTGGCGCTGCTGGTGTGCCTGATCCCCACCACCATCGGCGGGCTGATGTCGGCGGTGGGCGTGGCCGGCATGAGCCGCATGCTGCAGGCCAACGTGATTGCCACTTCCGGCCGTGCGGTGGAAGCGGCGGGTGACGTGGACGTGCTGCTGCTCGACAAGACCGGCACCATCACCCACGGCAACCGCCAGGCTGCCGCATTTTTCCCGGCACCGGGCCTGTCCGCTGCAGCGCTGGGTACCTGCGCGATGCAGGCCTCGCTGGCCGATGAGACACCCGAGGGCCGCAGCATCGTGGCGCTGGCGCAGAAGCTGGGTTTTGCACAGCCGCTGGTGGGTGACATCACCGAGGTGGCGTTCACCGCGCAAACGCGCATGAGTGGTGCTGACGTGGGCAGGCCCGGCGGCGCCGTGCGGGTGCTGCGCAAGGGCGCGGTGGACGCCATCCGCCAGTACGTGGAGGCGCAAGGCGGCCGCCTGCCCGCCGAGGTCGCGCGTGTGGCCGACGATGTGGCGCGCCGGGGCAGCACGCCGCTGGCGGTGGCCGATGGCGCAACGGTCGTGGGCATCGTGGAACTGAAAGACATCGTCAAGTCCGGCATCCAGGAACGCTTTGCCGCACTGCGCCGCATGGGCATCAAGACCGTGATGATCACCGGTGACAACAAGCTCACCGCCGCCGCCATTGCCGCCGAAGCGGGGGTGGACGATTTCCTGGCCGAGGCCACACCCGAAGCCAAGCTCCAGCTGATCCGCGATTACCAGGCCGAAGGCCGGCTGGTTGCCATGACCGGCGACGGCACCAACGACGCCCCCGCGCTGGCGCAGGCCGACGTGGCGGTGGCCATGAACACCGGCACGCAGGCCGCCAAAGAGGCCGGCAACATGGTCGACCTCGACTCCAACCCGACCAAGCTGCTGGAGATCGTGGAAACCGGCAAGGCGCTGCTGATGACCCGCGGCGCGCTCACCACTTTCTCCATTGGCAACGACGTGGCCAAGTACTTCGCCATCATCCCGGCAATTTTTGTCAGCACCTATCCGCAGCTTGGCGCGCTCAATGTGATGCACCTGGCCAGCCCGTCGTCGGCCATTCTGTCGGCGGTGGTTTTCAATGCACTCATCATCGTGGTGCTGATTCCGCTGGCGCTGAAGGGCGTCAAGTACCGCGCCGTGGGTGCTGCCGCGCTGCTGCGCCGCAACCTGGCGGTGTACGGCCTGGGAGGGCTGCTGGTGCCGTTCGTTGGCATCAAGCTGATTGACCTGGCGCTGGCCGCTGCGGGCCTGTTGT
>DASWYJ010000288.1:0-8146 GCA_036405035.1 Burkholderiaceae bacterium | reverse complement strand
CCAGTCCTGTTCGGCGCCGACCAGCGCCACCCGCAGTGGCAGCAATGCGCTGCGCGGGAAAGTGGTGGGTGGGGTCCAGGGGAGCTGGTATTTCGCGCACTCACGGAGCATGTCTTTCCAGACGTAATCGCCCTTGGCCTTCTGCAGCACGAAAGGCGATGTGTCCCAGCCGAAGGCGCGAAAAATCGGGCCCAGCAGGAAGGGCTTCCAGTGGATGCTGACGTCCTGTTCCGCAGCGGCGGCTTCGATCCGCATGACGCTCAGGTAGCTGTAATTGCTGCCGAATTCAAACCAGAATTCGATTGGGGTGGGGCGGCGTTTGATGTTCATGGTGTTCAGTCCTCGGTTTCGTGAATGACCAGGCAGCGCAGCTCGATGCTTTCCCGCAGCGGCGCGTCGGGCGGTGGGTTGGGCAGGTCAAACGCTGCGTGGGGCGTGAACCGGGAAACACCGCTGACCTGGGAGTCGTACTGCTTGAAGACCAGTGCCTCGTGCCGGTCCATCCGGGAGAAGTAGTGCCAACGGTGCAGCGGTGAATGCAGCAGCAGGTAGATCTCGCCAGAGCGGCGCGGGTAGCGGACATCGGCCTCCACCAGGTCGCTGGTGGCCAGCGTGCGGGCGTCACACACGGCGAGCGGCGTGTCCTGCACCGGCCCGTTGATGGCGCGCCAGATGTTGATGATGCTGTAGCGCCGGACGTGCTGCGCTGCCATGGCATTGCCCAGCACCAGCTCCAGCCTTTTCCGGCCGGAGGCCTCGGTGTAGTCGTTGTGGACACGGCCATTCGTTGCGGCCCTGCCATTGGAACTGCCCCGGCCAAAGGTGAGTGCGCTGCGGTCCGCTTCCCGCCGGCGGACGAGGTGGTCGAAAACATACGCCTGCCGTGCACCGGTCACGGCCAGGGCGAGTTCAGCGGCTTCACGGTAGTAGGTGGTTTTGACGGCCGGTTCGTCGAGGAAGTCCTGCACCGCGGTGGGTGCGTCCCACAGGGAAAAGCCTTCCCGGTCGAGGGTGGGCCGCTGCTGTGTGCTGCGTGCATCCGCAATGGCCATCTGCCGGGTTTCATACGCACAGTTTTCCCAGGGCGTGCCCGGTGGAGGCTGGTAGGCGTAGCTCCAGGGGCGGATGGATGTGGGTTGGAGGTAGCTCATGCCAGCCGCCACGGCATGAGTGGAACGGGGCAGCGTGTGGGGAGGTGCAGAGGGATCGGACAGTGTGCGCATGGGGGCTCCAGGAAGGATTTTTCAGAGAACAGAGGCAACCGGAAGTGGATCGGCCAACGGCCATCTCTGGAACGGATTGAAGCCCGGGAAGCAAGCCGGCTCAACCGATTTCTCTGGCAACCCACATGTATGGAAGGAATGTGAGCCTGGTTTCCGGCCGGCCGGCTACCGGGGCAAGCGGGGATGCGGTTTGCTCACGGCTTCCAGCCTGCGGCCCTGTACCGGCTGGGCTGGGTTCCTGCCACCTTGCGCATCAGGCGCCGGAGCGCGGTGGCGTCTTCGTAGCCCACCTGTTCGGCCACCTGCTCGATGCTCATGCGGCTGGACTCAATCAACATCCGGGCGCGGTTGAGCCGGACGCTGTGCACCAGCGCCATGGTGCTTTTACCGGTGGCCTCGCGCACGTGCCGCAGCAGGGTTCGGGGAGACATGGCGCATTCGCTGGCCAATGTGTCCACGCTGGGCGGATGTGGCAGGGAGGATTCGATGCGCGCCACCAGGCGGGCGATCAGTGCATTGCCGTTGGACAACAGGGCCGGCACCACAAAGGGTGCCTGGGCTTGCCGCCCGTCGATCAGCAGCACACGGCCAACGGCGTCGGCCAGCGCCACACCAAACTGAACCCGCAGCAGATGCAGCATCAGGTCGGTCTGTGCAAAAGCGGCGCCCGCGGTACTCAGGGGACCGTCGGCACACACCATCCGGTCGGCATCCACGGTGCAGAGCGGTTCCCGCCGGCGGAGCTCGGGCGCGAGCCACCAGGAGGTGGTGACACGGCGCCCGGACAACAGGCCCGCGGCCTGCAGCAGAAACACGGCGGAGCAGGCGGCCGCTACCTGGCCTTCCTGTGCGGCATGGGCAGCAACAGCCTGCATGGCCCGTTGTGCATCGGCCTTTGCCAGACGGTTGGAGATGGCCGGGGCATCGTCCAGATCCAGGCCGGGAATGATCCAGGTGGTGGCTTGGGAGTAGGGCGGTTTTGGCAGGGCAGCGGCCTTGATCTGCATGCCGCTGCTCAAGGACACGGAGCGGCCGGAGGGCGATACCACCCGCCAGGTGGGGCGTGCCTGCTTCATGCGGGGCGCCAGGGCCGCGGCGGCCTGCAGGACGTCGAGCGTGGTGGCAACGCTGGTGGCATAGGCGCCCGACAAAACCAGAACAGTGAAATCGGCCATTGTCCGAAAAAGCTTGAATAACGTCGAATTGGACGCTCGCAGTTTATCCGCTTGTTGCATCCAATACAGGTTCACCACCACCCTGATGCACCTGAGCATCCACAAGGAAAACCCCCATGACACCGCGCAGCATGCAGGAAGACGACCCCCTCGAAGACTTCACCCGCCGCGAGATCACCTTCGACGGTGTGGCCAAGAGGGTGTACGTTGCGGGCGCCGGCCCTGCCGTGGTCGTGATGACCGAGATGCCGGGTATCAGCCCGCATGTTGCGCGGTTCAGCCGCTGGGTGCGCGATGCCGGGTTTACCGTCTACATGCCGTCGCTTTTTGGCCGCGATGGCGCGGTGCCGGGCGCCGAGGAGGGTGCCGCCATTTTTCAGCGGGCCTGTGTCAGCGCGGAGTTCCGCGCCTTTGCAGGGCCGGGCGGTGTCAACCAGTCGAGCCCCGTGACCGCGTGGCTCCGGGCGCTGGCACGGCAGGCTCACCAGGAGTGTGGGGGTCCCGGTGTGGGTGCCATTGGCATGTGCTGGACCGGCAACTTCGCGCTGTCGATGATGCTGGAGCCCGCCCTCCTGGCGCCGGTGCTGTGCCAGCCATCGCTGCCGCTGAATGACCCCGGTGGTATCGAGATATCGCCGGACGAAATCCAGGTGGTCCGCCAGCGGCTGGACCGGGAGAACCTCACCGTGCTGGCCTACCGCTTCGCAGGCGACAAGTTTTGCCGGGCCCAGCGTTTTGCCGCCTACGCCGAGGCCCTGGGCGACCGCTTCAATGCGCGCGTGCTGCCCGATGCGGCGGCCAACCCGGATGTCCCGCCATTCTTCGCGCAGCATGTGCCAGGCCCCCACAGCGTGGTGACGGCCCATCTGATCGATGCGGCAGGACAACCCACGCTGGCTGCCCGCGACGAAATCCTCGCATTTTTTGTGCAGCGCCTTGCAGCCGTCTCACCATAAAAATGCGAATAGCTACTCTTTTAATAGCAATATATTCAGAGTGAATGCTGGCCAGGGCCGCTTTTCATGGGGAATTCACTCCCGCAGCGAGGGACGGCGCCTTATGTCGCCTTACTGCGTGGCCCGAAGCGCCTGCGCTACATGGGCCAGCGAATCCAGCACGGATTGCACCGACTGGGCTGCCCGCGCATCCTTCAAGCCCCCCGCTTCATCGAACGCTTCATGCGCGCGGCCCAGCGCAAATTGCTGTGGCACCACCAGCATGGCGAATGCCATCTGCAGGTACTGGCGCAGGAAGTTCATCGACCGCAGTGCGCCACCGGGCCCGGGCGATGCCGACAGCAGCGCGGCCGGCTTGTTGGCCGTGACGGCCAGGCCCGCTGGATGTTCCGTGCCGGCCTGGATACGCGACAGCCAATCGAAGGCATTGATGACAAGTGGCGTCGGGAAGCCGTTGTACTCGGGCGTGACGATCAGGATGCCATCGCTGTCAAGGATGGCCTGCTGCAGCACCAGGGCGCCTTTGGGCACGCCGGAGGTGGCCTCGAGATCACCGTCGTAAACAGGCAGGTCGAGGCTGCGCAGGTCCAGTTCGCTGACCTGCGCACCTGCGGTGCGGGCAGTGGCCGCTGCATAGGCTGCCAGCTTGCGGTTGAGGGAGCCTGCGCGTGCGCTGCCGGGGATGATGAGGATGCGGGTCGTATCCATGGGGGCCTTGGTGGATGGGGTGGGCGGTGCCAGTGTAAACAGCACCGGCGCACGCGCAGCGCGGCCATTTCATGGCCCGTTCTCAGAAGTGCTGTTTGGCGAACAGGTCCGCAGCCCAGTCCACAAAGGCCCGGACCTTGGCGCTGAGGTGCCGGTTCGGTGGGTACACCACATAGATGGGCAGTGCCGGGCGCGTCCAGTCGGGCAGCAACTGAAGCAGTTCTCCCGTGGCAAGGTGCGGCGCAGCAGAAAATGCCGCCGTCTGCCCGACTCCCAAGCCGGCAAGTACCGCCGCCAGGTGGGCGTTGCTCTCGTTGACCGACACCTGATAGTTGCCCGATATCTCAATGTGCTCGTTGCCTTTGGAGAACTCATGCGGGAAAGGCCGGCCTGTCAGCGCCGAGAAGTAGTTGACCGTGCGGTGGTCCTTCTCCAGATCCTGGGGATGTGTGGGCATGCCGTGGCGCTGGACGTAGGCCGGGGCGGCAATCGTCACCAGCTCGATATTGCCGATCCGGCGTGCCACCAGCGATTGTTCGGCCAGATCCCCGGCACGCAGCACACAGTCGACGTTTTCGCTGATCAGGTTCACCGGCCTGTCGCTCACGCCCAGGTCGAGCTGGATATCGGGGAAACGGGCATAGAAGCTGGGCAGCGCGGGAATGATGATCAGCCGCGCAACCGAGGCGCCCACATCCACCCGGATACGGCCGCTGGGGCTGGCCTGCGCGTTGCGCATGCTGGCCTCGATGTCATCCAGGTCATTCAGCAGGCGCATGGTGCGCTCGTAGTAGGCCGCGCCGTCGGGCGTGACGGTCACACGGCGGGTCGTGCGGTTCAGCAGCCGCACCTTGAGCCGCGCTTCGAGGTGCTGGACCAGTTTCGTGACCGATCCCTTGGGCATGTCCAGCGAGGCTGCCGCCTTGGTGAAGGTACCGGCTTCGACCACCCGGGCGAATACCCGCATGGACAGAATCTGATCCATCTGTTGTCCTTCCCTGGCAGGTAACACCCTGCTTGCAAAGAATTCTCCCACGCAGTGCGAGGCCGATTGTTATCAATTCGGAAACAGACAAAGCGTATTTGGGCTATTTATCATCGCAATTGCACGTACTACAGTTGGCCCATCGTGAAATCAGGCACATCCATCCCTTTTCCGCCCGCCGCTGCACCCACGACCGACACCCCGGTCCCGGTGGGCAAGGGCGCGTTTGTCACCGTGCGACAGTACGGTGCCAAATCCCGCGCTGGCAATGCGGCGCTGGTGGTGCACTTCCACGGCGGGGCTTTCATCTCGGGCGATCTGGACAGCGGCGCACCGATGGCCCGGTTGCTGGCCGCCGCCGGCAGTGTGGTGGTGTCGGTGGATTACCCGCTCGCGCCGGCCCATCCGTTTCCGCAGGCGGTGGAGGCGGGGTATGCCGTGCTGGAGTGGGTCTGGAAAAACCGCACCCGGCTGGCCGGCCCGGCGCCGCGGATTTTTCTGGCTGGGGAAGAGGCGGGTGGCAATCTCGCTGCCGCAGTGACGCTGGTCGCGCGAGACCGCGCCCACCCGCCGCTGGCCGGGCAAATCCTCGTAACCCCCATGCTCGACCCCTGTGTGGGAACGGCATCGCTGCGCGAGGCGGTGGGGCCGGTAACCCAATGCAAGTGGTCCGAAGGCTGGCACCACTACCTGCGTTGCCCGATGGATGCGGAACACCCGTATGCCGTGCCCGGCGCAACGCAGCGGCTGGCGGGTCTGCCCGCCACGCTGGTGCTGACCGGGGCCGATGACCCGATGCGCGATGAAGCCGAAAAATATGCACGGCGGCTCGAAGCCGGTGGCATTCCGGTGCGCTTCAGCCTGTTGGGTGCATCCACCGGCTGGCCGGATTCGCTCACCGAACCGGCGCAGGGGGAGTGTCCCTGTGCTGCGAGTGTGCAGCACCATTTGGCGCAATTCCTGAACCCGGCGACACCACCGCCCGGCTGATCCGGCCGGCACCGCCGGCCTCCCATTGTTTTCCTGTCCACCCGGTCCATCCGTCCGGGCTGGCTCCGCGCATCCCCAATCAACCCAAAAGGACTGAACCATGACCGATATCACCCCTCTTTTCAAGCGCCGCACCGTCTGGACCGCCATTGCCGCACTGGTCGCCACCGCCGGCGTTGGCACGGCGCTGCTGGGCCAGCAGGGCTCCAGGGCCCAGGCACCTGCAGCGGGCCCGCGCGCCATTCCGGTGTCGGTCGCCACGGTTGCCGAAAGCGACATCACGGCCTGGGACGAGTTCTCCGGGCGGCTCGAAGCCGTGGAGCGGGTGGATATCCGTTCCCGCGTCGCCGGTGCGGTGCAGGCGGTGCATTTCCGCGAAGGCACGCTGGTCAAGCCCGGCGATCTGTTGCTGACCATCGACCCCGCACCCTACGCCGCCGAAGTGGAGCGTGCCGAAGCGCAGGTGGCCGCCGCCCAGGCGCGGGTGTCGCATACCCGCAGTGAACAGGAGCGTGCGCACCGCCTGTGGGACGAGCAGGCCATTGCCCAGCGCGAATACGAGGAGCGCCTCAATGCCCAGCGCGAAGCCGACGCCAACCTGCGTGCGGCGCAGGCGCAGCTGCAATCGGCCCGCCTCAACCTCGGCTATACCCAGGTGCGGGCACCGGTGGCCGGACGCACCGGCAAGCGCGAGATCACGGTGGGCAACCTGGTGGCCGCCGGGCCGGGCGCTCCGGTGCTGACGACCCTGGTGTCGGTGAGCCCGATCTACGCCAGTTTCGATACCGACGAGCAGGTGGTCAGCCGGGCGCTGAAAGATCTGCCCGGCGGTGCCGGTGCGCGCGCGCCTATCGAGCGTATTCCGGTACAGATGGGCACGGCCGCGACAAGCGACACCCCGTACCGGGGCACGTTGCAACTCATTGACAACCAGGTTGATGCGAAGAGTGGCACGGTGCGGGTGCGTGCCGCCTTCGACAACAAGGATGGCAGCCTGATGCCCGGCCAGTTTGCCCGCGTGCGCATGGGCCAGGCCCACACCACCAGCGCCGTGCTGGTCAATGAGCGCGCCGTGGGAACCGACCAGAGCAAGAAGTTCGTGCTGGTGGCCACATCCGACAACAAGGCCGAATACCGGGAGGTCACGCTGGGCGCGCCGGTGAACGGCCTGCGGGTGGTCACGTCAGGCCTGAAGGCCGGTGAGCGCATCGTTGTCAACGGTCTGCAGCATGTGCGCCCGGGTGCGCTGATCGAGCCGCAGGCGGTGGCCATGGATGCATCAGCCACGGAAACCCAGGTCGCGCGCAACGGCACGGGCCAATAAGAACAGAACACTTCCGCGAGGAGGAAAAAATGAATCTCTCGAAATTCTTCATCGACCGGCCGATCTTTGCCGGCGTGCTGTCGCTGCTCATCTTCCTCGGTGGGCTGCTGGCGCTGCGCGGGCTGCCGATCTCGGAGTACCCCGAGGTGGTGCCGCCCACGGTGGTGGTGCGGGCAACCTATCCGGGTGCCAATCCGAAGGTGATTGCCGAAACCGTGGCCACACCGCTGGAGGAAGCGATCAACGGTGTCGAAGGCATGCTCTACATGGGCAGCCAGGCCACCACCGACGGCGTGATGACGTTGAACGTGACCTTCCGCCTGGGGACCGATCCCGACAAGGCGCAGCAGCTGGTGCAGAACCGGGTCGCGCAGGCCGAACCACGCCTGCCCGAGGAGGTGCGGCGGCTGGGCATCACGACCATCAAGAGCGCGCCGGACATCACGATGGTGGTGCACCTGGTGTCGCCCAACGGCCGCTACAGCATGGACTACCTGCGCAACTACGCGGTGCTCAATGTGAAGGACCGGCTGGCGCGCATCCAGGGCGCGGGCCAGGTGCAGATCTGGGGCGGTGGCGAATACGCCATGCGGGTCTGGCTTGACCCGCAGAAGGTGGCGCAGCGCGGCTTGTCTGCCAGCGACGTGGTGCGTTCGGTACGGGGCGAAAACGTGCAGGCGGCCGCGGGGGTGGTGGGTGCTTCGCCCGGGCTGCCGGGTGTGAACACGCAGATGTCCATCAACGCGCAGGGGCGCCTGGGCAGCGAAGAGGAATTCGGCGAGATC
>DASWYJ010000287.1:0-4575 GCA_036405035.1 Burkholderiaceae bacterium | reverse complement strand
CGGCGGCTACGTCAACAAGGTCATGGCTGAGTTCAACCGGTTGCAGCAGGTTTCGGCCGGCAAGGCGGTTCCTGTCTTTACGCCGCAGCAGGTAGCCGCGGTGACCGTGCCAACGCCTGAGCCTGTCTTGCGGGATGCGGCGGCAACACCGCAAGCCCCCCGCGCAACGCCAGCGGCGACCGTCACCAAGCCGGCCGCGCAACCTGTCAAGCTGCGGACACCACCGGCGGCAGCCTTGTCCGCCAGAAGCGTTCCGCTGCCTGCGGCCTCCTGAAGGCCCGCCTTAGCCTGGCGCTTCGGATACACTTCCAGGGTACGCAACTGGCGATAGGTCGCGAAGCCGTGATGCTTCTGCAGGCCGACGTGGGTTACCACTGGGAAGCGTACCGCGCGACGTCCGCCATGGCCTTGCCGGGCATATGACGGGTTCGCTGTGTTTCAGCCGTTCGCCTGGGCAGCCCTTGTTCAATCAGGGACCATTGTCTTTTCAGGACTGCCGCCATGTACCACCGCAATATTCTTGTCGAACAGACCGACCCGGAAATCTGGGCCGCCATCCAGGCCGAGCATGCCCGCCAGGAACACCATATCGAGCTGATTGCGAGCGAGAACTACGCTTCGCCGGCTGTGCTTGCGGCGCAAGGTTCACAGCTGACCAACAAATATGCCGAAGGCTACCCCGGCAAGCGCTACTACGGTGGCTGTGAGCATGTGGACGTGGCCGAGCAATTGGCCATCGACCGCGTCAAGCAACTCTTTGGCGCCGATGCAGCCAACGTGCAGCCCCATTGCGGCGCTTCGGCCAATGAAGCCATTTTCCTCGCCTTTCTGAAACCCGGCGACACCATCATGGGCATGAGCCTAGCCGAGGGCGGCCACCTGACCCACGGCATGCCGCTGAACATGAGCGGCAAGTGGTTCAATGTGGTGAGCTACGGCCTGAACGACAAGGAAGAGATCGACTACGACGCCATGGAGCGTAAAGCCCATGAAAGCAAGCCAAAACTGATCGTGGCCGGCGCCAGCGCTTACTCTCTTGCTATCGATTTTGAACGATTTGCCAAGGTCGCCAAAGATGTCGGCGCGATCTTCATGGTCGACATGGCGCACTATGCGGGCCTGATCGCGGCCGGCGTATACCCCAACCCGGTGCCTTTTGCCGATGTGGTGACCTCCACCACCCACAAGAGCCTGCGCGGCCCGCGTGGCGGCATCATCCTGATGAAGGCCGAGCACGAAAAGGCAATCAACAGCGCCATCTTCCCGGGGCTGCAGGGCGGTCCGCTGATGCATGTCATCGCCGCGAAGGCTGTCGCTTTCAAGGAAGCCCTGGCGCCCGAATTCAAGCTGTACCAGCAGCAGGTCGTCAAAAATGCCCAGATCGTTGCCGAAACGCTGACCCAGCGTGGGCTGCGCATCGTCAGCGGCCGCACCGAAAGCCACGTGATGCTGGTGGACCTGCGGGCCAAGGGCATCACCGGCAAGGCCGCCGAGGCGGTTCTGGGCAGTGCGCACATGACCATCAACAAAAATGCGATCCCGAACGATCCCGAGAAGCCCATGGTGACCAGCGGCGTGCGCATTGGCACCCCCGCCATGACCACCCGTGGCTTCAAGGACGAGGAAGCCCGTCTGACCGCCAACCTGATTGCCGACGTGCTCGACAACCCGGGCGATGCGGCCAATATCGATGCCGTGCGCGCGAAGGTGCATGCGCTGACCACGCGTTTCCCGGTTTACGGCTGATTCACGGCATGCCTGTCGTTGTACCCGCCATGCATCCCCACTGTTGCTGCTGACCGCTCGCCGCAATGAAGTGCCCTTTCTGTAGCCACGCTGAAACGCAGGTCGTTGAAACCCGTGTGGCGGAAGACGGGGGTTTCATTCGGCGGCGCAGGCAATGCGGCAATTGCGACAAGCGCTTCACCACGTATGAGCGGCCTGAAGTCAACTTTCCGGTGGTGGTCAAGAAAGATGGGCGGCGAATCGACTACGAACGGGCCAAGCTGCACGCATCGATGAATCTTGCGCTGCGCAAGCGGCCGGTGAGCACCGAGCAGGTGGACGGCGCCATTGAGCGGATCGAAGAAAAGCTGCTTGGCCTGGGACTGCGTGAAATCGCATCCAACCGCATCGGTGAGTTGGTCATGCGGGAGCTGAAGAAGCTCGACAAGGTGGCCTACGTGCGCTTTGCCTCGGTATACCGCAGCTTCGCCGACATCGACGAATTCAAGACCCTGGTGGACGAAGTCCGGAAATAGGCGTCAGTCGGTATTGCAGGGGGTGGAACCGGGGTCGGTCTTGGGGTCGCAAATTCTGGGGCGGCCGGATTTACTGACAATCACCGCCCGGTCGCGGGCTGTTTCTGCCGCTGTCAGCCAGAGTTTCCCATTGATCGAGCCGGAGGAGTACCGGCTGGCAGGCGCTACGGCAAACCCAGCCGGGCTGTAGGCAAAGAATGGTTTGCTTTCGGCAAACGGCCCCGAGGTTTTTCCGCTCCCGGTTGTCACGGCCACCACGCCCGACAATCCCTGCTTCTTGGTGCAATTGATAAGCGTTGATGTCGCGCTATCGTAGGCACCGGATGCGTTGGCATCCACAAAAATGCACCAGCCATCGAGCCAGCTGTAGCTGCTGGCCGATGGCCCCTGCACTTCCTGCACCGGCACCACCATGACCTGCTTACCCAGGCGCACGGCTTCCGAGCGTGCCTGCAGCAAGGCGGTCAGAAAATCAGCGCTCGCCGTGCTCAGCTGCTGGTTCACCACGAAGCTGCGGTAAGAGGGCGCAGCAAAGGTGGCCAGCAATGCGATGAGCGAAACCGTCACCATCAGTTCGATCAGCGTGACGCCTGCGCCAAGCCGCCTGGCGGTACCCGGACGGACTCTCAATTCCAGCATTTGGTTTGATCGGTACCCGAGCAACTGCGCACGCCATCGCTTTGCAGCGTGATCGTCCCTACCTTCGGGTCACTGAAATTCGGTGTGCCCTGTACCGCGACGCAGACCGAGATTGCCACGGTGGACGTGCATTGCGCGGCAGATATCTGGCAGGCGCTGCGGCCCGGCGCATCGCCGGAGAAGGTTTTCAGGTTGACCGAACTGGCGCTAGCGTAAGCGATGTAGGTGTTTTGCTGGGTGTAATAGCGCTCCTGCTGCTGCATGGTCTGCATCAGCGCGGAGCGGCACTCCGCCCGTTTCGCCCGCACCACGTAACTGGTGTAAGACGGGTAGGCAACTGCTGCAATGATGCCCACCACGGCCACCGTAATCATCAGTTCGATCAGCGTAAAGCCTCTGGATTTCATGGGACGCTCCGTAAAAGCAGTCTGCAACATCTACTGGAAGGCCGTGATTTCGCGCCAGCTCATGCGCCCAGCCAGTTTACGGACCTGCGTTTTCACGATGGTCACGCCGCTAGCCCCCGTGCTGATGGTGGTCACGGTATCCGTCACACCATACCGCCCCGTCGCATCCCGCCCAGACCAAGTGGCATCCCCCTGCGACAAGCCCACAGGGCTGCCCACGTACCCTGAGCCAACCACATTGCTGTTGCCAGAGCCGGTTGTCACCACCGTAGTAGCTAGCGAGATGCCGGTGATGGGGTTGATCCGATATTGGTTGAAATTACCCGAAGCCACACAGGGGTTACCCAATGGTATCGATGAATTGATCGCCGCCAGGCCACCGAACAGCGTGGGATCCACCGCCACGCGCTCGGAGGTGCCCGAAAAATCGGCATACCAGCCCCGGTAATTGGTGGGCGGACTGGCGATGGATGTGCCGTAGAAAAAAACCGTACCTGTCAGAGCTGCCGTGGTGGATGTGGTGGCAGCGGCGATGGTCCGGGTCGTCAGCCCATTCACCGTGGAACTCCCGCTGCCGGTGGTGCCGCGTCGCACGGTCTTGCCGTCTGCCGCATCCCACACTCCATACATCGTCTGTTGGGCGGCGGCACTGCTCAAGGCGTCATTGGGTTCCAGGAGTTTTCCGGTTCCGAAGACCAGTTGGTATCCGCCCACCGGATGCGGCGTTACTAATGGAACGACCGTGATCGGCTGGCGGTTGGTGGCCGCATCCGCAGCGACGAACAGAATGGAGGCGGGCGCAGACCCCGTCCAGGCACTCGCTCCACCCGTCAAATCGAACTTCCACAGATTGCCCTGCAGGTCGCCTGCATAGGCAGCCACTGCATTTCCCTTGGTTGACATGGCCAGCCCCGGCATGCCCATGCCCGTTGCCTGCGTAGTGGAGGTGAAGCCGGAATCGTTGGCGTAGATTTTGTAGTAATTGGTGCCCAGAGCCCAGGCCTGCCCCGGTTGGCGCCCCAGGGAAAGCAGGAACAGCGCCTGCCGTCCGTCGGCGCTCTGGCTGCCATCGACCTTGTAGTTGTTGTAGCCACTCGTCACCATCACGAACCATTGGTAAGTTGGAGTCGTAGCATTAGGGGCAGACGTCATCAGCTTGACGATCTTGGGCTCCGCAACCAGATTCCCCATGTCGGGATCATCTGCATCGGTGAACTCCCACAGCACATTCGATGGGCCAAAAGTCGCGGGATCGGTCACGTCCAGCG
>DASWYJ010000286.1:0-7799 GCA_036405035.1 Burkholderiaceae bacterium | reverse complement strand
CCGAGTTCGTTTTCCCGTTTGCGGTGCAGGATGCATGGTCGGCCATTGTGTTTGCTCACGAGTTTGCTACGGATTTAGGAGTGGATGGGAGCCGCATCGCACTCGGCGGCGACAGCGCCGGTGGCACGCTGGCGGCGGTCTGCGCCATCCTCGCCCGCGATGCCGGGCTGCCGCTGGCGCTGCAGCTGCTGTTCTACCCCGGCACCGGCGCCCACCAGGACACCCCGTCGCACACCACCTTTGCCAATGGCTTTGTGCTGGAGAAGTCGCATATCGACTACTTCTTCAACCACTACATCCCGCACGGCCAGCGCACCGACTGGCGCTTTGCGCCGCTGCTGGCGCCCGATCTCGAAGGCGTGGCGCCGGCCTGGATGGGGCTGGCCGAATGCGATCCGCTGGTGGACGAGGGCGTGCTGTACGGCGACGCGCTGCGCGCCGCCGGTGTGCCAGTCGACCTGGAAATCTACCGTGGCGTGGTGCACGAGTTCATCAAGATGGGCCGGGCCATTCCCGAAGCCCGCCAGGCCCATGCCGACGCGGCGGCGGCGCTGCGCCAGGCCTTCGGCAACACCGGCTGACCCGTCACCCGGCCAAGGCACAATGCCGGCCATGCAACGCCAGGATTTCCGCTTTTTCCACCGCCTGCGGGTACGCTGGGCCGAAGTCGACATGCAGAAGATCGTCTTCAACGGCCACTACCTGATGTACCTCGATACCGCTGCGGGCGACTACTGGCGGGCACTGGCGCTACCGTACCAGGCCACGATGGCGGCGTTCGCCGGTGACCTGTATGTGAAGAAGGCCCAGCTCGAATACCACGCCTCGGCCCGCTACGACGACCAGCTCGATATCGGCATGCGCTGCGCCCGCATCGGCACGGCGTCGATGGTGTTCGCCGCCGGCGTGTTCCGCGGCGACACGCTGCTGGTCGGTGGTGAACTGGTCTACGTGTTTGCCGATCCGGCCAGCCAGACGTCGCGGCCGGTGCCCGATGCGCTGCGGGCGGCCCTGCTGGGCTTCGAGGCGGGCGACGCGGTGACGCTGCTGCAAACCGGCGACTGGGCCACCCTGCGTGCTGCCGCCGCCCCGCTGCGCCAGGCCGTGTTCGTCGAAGAGCAGGGCGTGCCCGCCGACATGGAATGGGACAGTGATGACCACACCGCGCTGCACGCGGTCAGCCGCAACCGGCTGGGCGACGTGGTGGCCACGGCACGGCTGCTGCCGGCGCACGACGGTGTGGCGCGCATCGGCCGCATGGCGGTGTCGCCGCTGTTGCGCGGCAGCGGCTTTGGTGCCGAGGTGTTGCACGCGCTGCTGCAGGTGGCCCGGCAGCGCGGCGACCGCCAGGTGCTGCTGCATGCCCAGCGCAGCGCCGAGGCGTTCTATGCGCGGGCCGGCTTTGTGGCCCACGGGGAGCCCTTCATGGAAGCCGGCATTCCGCACATTGAAATGCTGCGCAACCTCTGACCCGCATGGCCCGCAGCAAACACCGCAAGCCGGCCACTCCGCCGGCGCCCGGGCCGCGCGCAGCGGCAACCGCGGCTGTGGCCAGCAGCAGCGCCAGCTGGGTGGTCTTTGCGCTGGCGCTGATGCTGCTGCTGGTGCCCGCGCTGGGCGTGCCCCACGAGGAAATGCTGCAGGACACCCTCAAGTCCATGCTGGTGGCCTTTTTCACGCTGGGTGCTGCCGGCCTGTTTTTCTGGCTGGAGCGGCGCCGCACCGCACCGCTGCACCTGCATGGGGTGCTGGTGTTTCCGCTGCTGCTGCTGGCCTGGGCGCTGGGCAGCATGGTGTGGTCCCACACCTTCCTGGCCGGCGTGGAGGCGGTGCGCTGGTGTGTGTTTGCGGTGCTGCTGTGGACCGCACTGAACACGCTGGAGCGGCCGCTGCTGGACAAGCTCGCCACCGGCGCCCATGCCGGCGCGGTGCTGGCCTGCCTGTGGGGCCTGCTGCAGTTCTGGATCGACATGCGGTTCTTCCCGCAGGGGCCCAATCCCGCGTCCACCTTCGTCAACCGCAACTTCGCGGCCGAGTACGTGGTGTGTGTGCTGCCGCTTTCGGCGTGGCTGCTGCTGCGTGCCGCCAGCACCCGCGCCATCGTGGCGATGGCCTTCACGCTGGCCTTCAACCTCGTTTTTCTGCTGTGCACCGGCACCCGCTCGGCATTGCTGGCGCTGGTGCTGCTGGTGGTGCTCGTACCGGTGGCCGCGGTGCTGTTCCGCAAGGGCCTGCCGGCCGCCCGCTGGGGCCGCGACCAGCGCTACCTCGCCGGCAGCGTGCTGGCGGCCACGCTGCTGGTGCTGGGCAGCATTCCGTCGGGCAATCCGGAAATCATCCAGGAGAACCAGACCGATGGCCGGGGCCTGACGGCCCTGGCGCGCGCCTTCCAGCGCACGCTGTCCGTGACCCAGCGCGAGGAATACACGCAGCGCTCGTTCTCGCTGCGCTGGACCATGTGGAAAGCCACCGGCCGCATGATCGCCGACCGGCCCCTTTCCGGCGTGGGTGCCGGCGCCTGGGAAGTAGCGGTGCCGCTGTACCAGACCGGCGACACCCAGCTCGAAACCGACTACTACGTGCACAACGAGATCCTGCAGCTGCTGGCCGAGTACGGGCTGGTCGGCTGGGCCGCGCTGCTGGGGCTGCTGGCCTGGCTGGCGCGGGCCGCGCTACGCACGCTGGCCCTGCGCAGCGCCGAACACAGCGAGGAGGGCCTGCTGCGCAGCACCGCGCTGCTGGGGCTGATGGCGTTCCTGGTGGTCAGCAATGCCGGATTTCCGTGGCGGCTGGCCGCCACCGGCGCGCTGTTTGCGCTGTATCTCGCGATGCTGGCGGCGTCCGACATCCGCGCCGGGGACCGCCCCTTCGTGCGGCCCCTAGGCTGGCGGCCGACGTTTTCCGCTGCAGGCTTGGTGCTGGTGGTGCTGAGCCTGGCACTGGCGGCCTGGGTCAGCCGCCAAGCCGCCGAAGCCGAGCAGAAGCTGGTGCGGGCGGTGAAACTGGCGCTGACCATCAGCCAGTCGGGCCAGGCCGATGACCCGCGCTGGGAGCCGGTCAAGCAGCAGATGCTGCAACTGGTCCGCGAGGGGGTGGTGATCAATCCGCACTACCGCAAGGTCACTCCCATGGCTGCCGACGAGCTGGCGCGCTGGGGCGACTGGAAAAACGCGGTGTGGATCTGGGAATCCATCGCTGCCTCGCGGCCCAACGTTCCGGCGCTGATGCTCAACATCGCCCGCGGCCACGCCCAGCTCGGCGAGACGGCGCAGGCGCGCGACTACCTGGAGCGCAGCCGGCGGCTGCTCCCCGGCGCACTGGCGCTGGCCTCGATCGAGGTGGTGATTCTGGGCAAGGAAGGCCGCGACGCCGAGGCTGCCGCGCTGGCCCGGCGCCACCTTGCGTCGGGGCGCGTGGATACCGACCTGGCCAATGCCGCCTATGCGCTGGGCCAGCGCACCCACGACTGGGATCTGGCGCTCGACGCCATGGCGCAGCGCAACCAGCTGTTTCCTGAGGACCAGATCGACGGCTGGCTGCGCATTGCCCGTATCCATGTGGAAGGCACCCACGACGAAGCCCGGGCATTGGCAGCCTTCCGCGCCGCGCTGGCCGCCGTGCCCGACAGCGAGCGGGCCGCTGCGCGGCAGATGGTGCCGCAGCCCTACCAGGACAGGCTGTAGCGCGCCACCGTGGGGGCCGCGTCCGGGGCCCAGGTGGCTTCGCTCGCGTGCAGCGTGTCGCGGCCATCAGCCGCCCGCTCCACCACCAGCACCGTGCTGCAGCGGGTGCCGTAGTGGGCCTCGGGCATGTCGATCCAAGCGCTGGAGAGCGCCGCCTCGACCGCGGCCGGTACACCGGTGGCCGGCAATGCCGCCGCAGGTGCGCGCCGGGTGTCGCGCAGCGCCACCAGCAAGCGGGCGGTCAGGTCGGCGGTGTCGCCCGCGTCGGCCAGCGCAGCCGTCAGCCGCTCTTTTAGCGCCACGGTTTTTGGCCAGGGCGTATTGAGCGCCGCGTTCGACAGCCCGTGGATGCCCGGCGCCAGCACCTGCCAAGGCAGCGGGGCATGGGGCAACGCGGCCTGGTTGCTGGCGTAGTGCCAGGCGCCGCTCCGCCAGTCACCGGTAATGAGGTTGAAACCGCCATAGGCCGCCGGATCGATGGCCGACAGATAGCCGGGCGCCGCAGCATCGCCTGCCAGCCAGCCCGTGGCCAGTTCACCCCGGCTGCGCGGGCCACGGGCGGCCGCGCCGTTGCGCACGTTGGTCAGCATGGCCACACGGCCTGTGGGCGTGGCGCCCAGCCAGGTGCCACCGTCCTGCAAATCGCGGCCCGACAGCAGCTCGGCCCCTCCGGGCACATGCCAGCGGGCCAGCGGCGCGGCCGGCCGGCGGCGGTCTTCGTCGCGGTTGGCAGCAATCACCAGCGGCCAGCGCGGATGCGCGGCCAGGGCCAGTGCGATCAGGCACATGGCGGGCAGGCCGGGTCAGATGTCATCGCGCAGCGGGTAGGGGAGTGGCAGCAGTTCCAGCGCCGGGCCGTCGGCCGCACCGAGGTGCAGGGTGCCGCCGGTGGCGGCCGCCGTCTGCAGCGAGGCAATGGCATCCCAGCCACCCAAGGGTGACGGTGCGGCCAGCGCAACCGTGCCGCAGGGCTGGCTGGCGTCTTCGGCATGGAACACCTCCTGGCCCACCGCCATGGCCGCCGCGCCGTGCACGATGTAGGCGCGGCGTTTCAGCGTGCCGCGAAACTGGCTGCGCGCCACCACTTCCTGGCCCGGGTAGCAGCCCTTCTGGAAATGCACGCCACCCACCGATTCGTAATTGAGCATCTGCGGTACATAGGCCTCCACCGTGGGCGCCGTGATGGGCGCAATGCCGCTGTGCACGCTGCCCCACTGCCACAGCGCGGCATCGAGCGCCGGGCCGGCCGGCGGTGGTGCATCGGCCGGAGCCAGCCACAGGCCGCGCGGCGCACTGCCCGCCGGTGCCAGCAGCAGCAGGGTGGCGTCGCCGGCGTCGGTTTTCAGCGCGGTGCTGTTCAGCTGCTGCATCAGCGCCTGCAGCGCCGCACCGGCCACGCCGTACACCGCCAGGGTGTCGCTGGCATCGCTCACCTTGGCCTTGGCGCGCAGCACAAACATGGACAGGCGCTTCACCGTCTGCGGCAGGATGTCGCGGCTGCAGGTCAGCAGCACCTCTTCCGTTCCGCGCTTGAAGACCATGAAGCTCGCCAGCATCCGGCCCTTGGCCGAGCAGAAGGCGGCCAGCCGGGCTTCGTGCTGGCCCATCAGCAGGATGTCCTGCGTCAGCTGGCCATGCAGGAACTGGGCGGCCTCGGCCCCCGCAACACGGATCACGCCGGTCTCGGGCAGATGGACAACGCCATTCAGGTGCTGGGCCAGGGAAGCGTGCAGGGCAGTACTCATGGGGTGAATTATCATGGGCGCCCGATAGTCACACAGAGAACGTCGTTTTGATCAGGTGGTTGCTCAGGCTGGTATGGACAGCGCTGCTCGGCGCAGCCGTGCTGGGGGGCGCTGCCGCGTGGTGGCTGCACCAGCCGGTGGTGGTGGGCGGCAAACCGCTGGATTTGTCCGTCGAGCCCGGCACCACACCGCGCGGCGTGGCCAAGCTGGCGGCGGAGAGCGGCATCCAGGCCGATCCGCAGCTGCTGTACTGGTGGTTCCGGCTGTCCGGCCAAAGCCGGCTGATCAAGGCTGGCAGCTACGAAATCGAACCTGGCACCACGCCCCGCACGCTGCTCTCCAAGCTGGTGCGCGGGGAGGAATCGCTGCGCGCGGTCACGCTGGTCGAGGGCTGGACCTTCCGCCAGACCCGGGCCGCACTGGCCAAAGCCGAATTCCTCAAGCCCGACAGCCAGCCGCTCTCGGACACCGCGCTGATGGAACGCCTGGGCAAACCGGGCCTGCACCCTGAGGGCCGCTTTTTTCCCGACACCTATACCTACGCCAAGGGCAGCAGCGACATCGCGGTGCTGCAGCGGGCCATGCGCGCCATGGACCGCCAGCTGGCCGCCGCCTGGGCACTGAACGCACCGGCCAGCCCGCTGAAAAGCCCCGACGATCTGCTGGTGCTCGCCAGCATCGTGGAAAAGGAAACCGGCCAGGCCGCCGACCGGCCGCTGATTGCCGGCGTGTTCAGCAACCGGCTGCGCGCCGGCATGCTGCTGCAGACCGACCCGACCGTGATCTACGGCATGGGTGAGCGCTTCGACGGCAACCTGCGCAAGGTCGATCTGCAGACCGATTCGCCCTACAACACCTACATGCGGGCCGGCCTGCCGCCCACGCCGATTGCCCAGCCCGGCAAGGCCGCGCTGCTGGCAGCGGTACAGCCCGCCAGCACGCCGGCGCTGTATTTCGTGGCGCGCGGCGACGGCTCCAGCGAATTCAGCGCCACGCTGCAGGACCACAACCGCGCGGTCAACAAATTCCAGCGTGGGCAATAGCATGGCGGGCGTCTTCATCAGCTTCGAGGGCATCGACGGCGCCGGCAAGTCCAGCCATATCGACGCCGTGGCCCAGGCGCTGCGCGATGCCGGCCGCACCGTGACGCTGACGCGCGAGCCCGGCGGCACACCACTCGCTGAAAAGCTGCGCACCATCGTGCTACACGACGCGATGGACCCGCTGACCGAGGCGCTGCTGATGTTTGCCGCCCGGCGCGACCACATCCTGCAGGTCATCGCGCCGGCGCTGGCCGCAGGCCACGTGGTGCTGTGCGACCGCTTCACCGACGCCAGCTTTGCCTACCAGGGCGGCGGCCGTGGCTTCGACCCCGAAGTGCTATCACAATTGGAGCAATGGGTGCAGCGTGGATGCTGGCCAGGGCACGGTTCGGTTCTGCAACCGCAGCTCACGCTGTGGTTTGACCTGCCGCCCGCCGTGGCCGCAGCGCGGCTGGCCGGTGCCCGCGTGCCCGACCGCTTCGAGGCCCAGCCGGCCGTGTTCTTCGAGCGGGTGGCCGCCGGCTACCAGCAGCGCCTGCTGGCCGACCCCGGCCGCTTTGCCCGCATTGCCGCCGACCAACCCCCCGATGCAGTGCGCGCCGACGCACTGGCTGCCGTGCGCGCCCGGGGCTGGCTGGCATGAGCAGCAGCACCATCGCCCCCCCCTGGCTGGCGCCGCAGCTGGACAGCCTGAGCCGGCAGCGCGGCCACGCCTGGCTGCTGCAAGGGCCTTCCGGCCTCGGCCAGTTCGAGCTGGCGCTAGCGCTGGCCAGCGCCTGGCTGTGTGATGCGCCGCAGCCGCTGCCGGAAGGCGGGCAGGGCGCCTGCGGCCAGTGCAGCAGCTGCCACCTGCTGGCCGCCCACACCCACCCCGACCTCGCCCTGCTGATGCCCGAAACCGACATGCTGGAGCGCGGCTGGGCGCTATCGGAAAAAGCCCAGCGCGAGATCGACGAAAAAAAGCGCAAGCCCAGCCGGCAGATCCGCGTCGAGGCCATGCTGGAGGCGGTGGAGTTTTCCCAGCGCACCAGCGCCCGGGGCCGTGGCAAGGCCCTGCTGGTCTATCCGGCCGAGCGCATGAACGTGATCACCGCCAACGCGCTGCTCAAAACGCTGGAGGAGCCGCCCGGCGACATGCGCTTCGTGCTGGCCAGCGAGGCTGCCGACCAGCTGCTTCCCACCATCCGCAGCCGCTGCATCACCCACACCATGGCCTGGCCCGAACCGGCAGCCGCCGAAGGCTGGCTGGCCGGGCAGGGCGTGGCCCCCGACACGGTGCACGACTGGCTGCGCGCCGCCGGCGGCCGGCCGGCCGAGGCCCAGCGCAT
>DASWYJ010000285.1:0-8015 GCA_036405035.1 Burkholderiaceae bacterium | reverse complement strand
GAAGAAGATGATCGCGCTGAACACCATCAGGAAGATGCTGACACCCAGGACGTCGTGCACCGTGTAGTAGGGGTGGAACGGAATGCCGTCGAGCGGATGGCCCTTGGCGTCCTTGGGTGCCTTGGGGCCCTTGATTTCCACGCCATCGGGGTTGTTGGAGCCCACTTCGTGCAGCGCGATGATGTGCGCTGCCACCAGGCCCAGCAGCACCAGCGGCACGGCGATCACGTGGAAGCTGAAGAAGCGATTCAGCGTGGCATCACCCACCACATAATCGCCACGGATCAGCAGCGCCAGATCGGGGCCGACAAAGGGAATGGCGGCAAACAGGTTCACGATCACCTGGGCGCCCCAGTAGGACATCTGGCCCCACGGCAGCAGGTAGCCCATGAAGGCTTCGGCCATCAGGCACAGGAAGATCGCGCAGCCGAAGATCCAGACCAGCTCGCGCGGCTTGCGGTAGCTGCCGTAAATCAGGCCACGGAACATGTGCATGTACACCACAACGAAAAACGCCGAGGCGCCGGTGGAGTGCATGTAGCGGATCAGCCAGCCCCATGGCACGTCGCGCATGATGTACTCGACCGAGGCAAATGCCAGTGCGGCATCCGGCTTGTAGTGCATCACCAGGAAAATACCGGTGACGATCTGGATCACCAGCACCAGCAGCGCCAGCGAACCGAAGAAATACCAGAAGTTGAAGTTCTTCGGTGCGTAGTACTCGGACAGGTGCTCCTTGTACAGCTTGCTGGCAGGGAAGCGGTTGTCGACCCAGTTCAGCAGCTTTTCGCCGGCGCTGGCGTTGGGGGAAATGTCTTTGAATTCAGCCATGTTGTGCTCCGTGGTCCGCGCGCTCAGGCCTTCTTGTCTTCACCGATCAGCAGGCGGCTGTCGGTCAAGTACATGTGCGGGGGCACTTCGAGGTTGTCTGGTGCCGGTTTGTTCTTGAACACGCGGCCGGCCATGTCGAAGGTCGAACCGTGGCAGGGGCAGAGGAAGCCGCCCTTCCAGTCGTCGGGCAGCGACGGCTGGGCACCGGTCTGGAACTTGTCGGACGGCGAGCAGCCCAGGTGCGAGCAGATGCCCACGGCCACCAGAATCTCCGGCTTGATCGAGCGCGCCTCGTTGCGGGCGTACTCCGGGGTCAGCTCTTCGGGCTTGCGCTCGGATTTCGGATCGGCGAGCTGACCGTCAATGCCCTTGAGGGCCGCCAGTTGCTCGGGGGTACGCTTGATGACCCAGACCGGCTTGCCACGCCATTCGACGGTAAGCTTCTCGCCCGGTTTGAGGGCAGAAATGTCCACCTCCACGGCAGCGCCCGCGGCTTTGGCCCGTTCAGACGGTTGAAACGAGCTCACAAACGGTACAGCGGCGGCCAGGCCTCCTGCCGCACCAGCGCAACCGGAGGCGATCAACCACGTCCGTTTGCTGCTGTCGACTTGGGTGTCACTCATGGGGATCCTCAATGCTCTGTCGGTGTTAGGGTCAACCCGAGATTCTATCCGAGCGTCATGGTCTATTTCAAACCCCGCCCGGGCCTTGACAGCGTAAATCGCTAGGGAATACTCGCAGCGTTGTTTACACACACAGGAGCGCGTTTCATGGGCATGTTGACCGAATTCAAGGAGTTTGCCGTCAAGGGCAACGTCATCGACCTCGCGGTGGGGGTCATTATTGGCGGGGCCTTCGGCAAAATCGTCGACTCGGTGGTGGGCGATTTGATCCTGCCACTGGTGGGCAGCGTGATCGGCAAGCTCGACTTTTCCAACCTCTTTGTGGTGCTGGGAACGATCCCCCCCGGTACCGCCACCACGCTGGACGCCCTGAAGAAGGCCGGCGTGCCGGTGTTCGCCTACGGCAGCTTCATCACCGTGGCGGTGAACTTCGCCATCCTGGCCTTCATCATCTTCATCATGGTGAAGCAAATCAACCGGCTCAAGCGGGAGACCCCGGCCGCGCCGCCCGCACCACCCGTCACGCCGGAAGAAGTGCTGCTGCTGCGCGACATCCGCGACAGCCTGAAGAAATAGCGGAAATAGCGCCGGCTCAGCCGCCGGCCACCAGCTGGCGGGCCATGGCGATGGCCTCGACGAGGCTGGATGGGTCGGCCTGCCCGGTGCCCGCGATATCGAACGCGGTGCCATGGTCGGGGCTGGTGCGCACCAGCGGCAGGCCCAGCGTGACGTTCACGCCGTGGTCCAGCCCAAGGTATTTCACCGGAATCAGGCCCTGGTCGTGGTACATCGCCACCACCACGTCGAAAGCGCCCTGCCGTGCCCGCATGAACACCGTATCGGGCGGCAGCGGCCCGGTGGCGTCGATACCCTCGCCGCGGGCGGCGGCAATGGCCGGGGCAATGGCGTCGGTTTCCTCCGGGCCAAACAACCCGCCCTCGCCTGCGTGGGGATTCAGCCCCGCCACCGCGATGCGCGGGCGCCGGCCCAGCACCGGCGTGAGGGCGGCATCGGTGATGCGCAGCGTCTGCAGCACGTTGCCCGGTGTCACAGCGGCAATTGCCGCACGCAGCGCCACATGGATGCTGACCAGCACCACCCGCAGTTCGCGGTTGGCCAGCATCATGCGCACCGGCACCTCGGCGACCGCACGGCCCAGGAATGCAGCCGCTTCGGCTTGCAGCAGCTCGGTATGGCCGGGAAAGGGTTCGCCCGCCGCACCCAGGGCCTCCTTGTGCAGCGGTGCCGTCACCAGGGCGGCCACCTCGCCCCGCAGCGCGGCCTGCGCCGCCCAGCGCACGCTGTCGGCCGCGAGCCGGCCCGCATGGGCGCTGACCTGGCCCCACGCCGGCAGCGCATCCGCAGCCAGCGGCACTGCACCCGGCAGCGGCCACACCGGAACACAGCGTGGCGGCGCCTGGTGGGCATCGCCCGGTTGCGCCAATTGCAGCACCGGCAGGGGTGTCTGGCCCGGCCCGGCCAGGCAATGCGCGGCGCGACGTATCACCGCCGGATCGCCCGCCACAAAACAGCCGCGCAGCAATTCCGGCGTGTCGCGGAAAGCCTTGGCCACGATTTCCGGACCGATCCCGGCCGGGTCGCCGGGGGTGATGGCGATCAGCGGTGGCATCGGTCAGGCAGGGTTGTCGATATCGATGAAGCGGTGCTCCAGCCCCAGCTGCGCCGCCACATGGGTGGCCACGGCCGGTGCGCCGTAGCGCTCGGTGGCATGGTGGCCGCAGGCCAGGTAGGCCACGCCGCACTCCCGCGCATAGTGGGCCTGGGGTTCGGAGATTTCACCGGTGATGTAGGCATCAGCACCGGCGGCAATGGCCGCCTCGAAATAGCCTTGCGCCCCACCGGTGCACCAGGCGATGCGGCGCACCGGCCGGCTGCTGTTCACCAGCACCACCGGACGCCTCAGCTGGTGCTCCACATGCCGGGCCAGCGCCTGGGCCGTGGTGGGCCGGCCATCGGCAGGCCCACCGAGGAAGGCCATGTCCTGCTCGCCGAAACGGCTGTCCGCCACCAGCCCCAGCTGCAGGGCCAACTGGGCGTTGTTGCCCAGTTCCGGATGTGCATCGAGTGGCAGGTGGTAGGCAAACAGATTGATGTCATGGGCCAGCAGCGCGGCCACCCGCTGGCGCATCCAGCCGGTGATGCGGCCATCCTGCCCGCGCCAGAACAGGCCGTGGTGCACCAGGATGGCGTCGGCGCCGTCAGCGACAGCGGCCTCGATCAGCGCCAAGCTGGCAGTGACACCGGAAACCAGGCGGCGCACTTCGGGCCGGCCCTCGACCTGCAGGCCGTTGGGGCCGTAGTCGCGGAAGCGCTCGGGTTGCAGCAGCGTGTCGAAGGCAGCAAGAAGGTGTTGTCGGGTGGTCATGGTCGGGGGTGCAGCCGCCCGATTGTCGGCGAAAGCACGCGCCAGCCGCACTGCCCGCGCCTACAATTTGCGTACCCTGGCGGCGCTGCGGCCATCCCTGCGAAGAAACCCATGAAACGACTCTGGTTGCTGTTTTCCCAAACTGCCACGGTGCTGCTGGCGGCCTATTTCGTGGTCGCCACCCTCAAGCCGCAGTGGCTGGGTGCACGCTCGGTCGGCGCGGCGGTGGCGCTGCTGCAGGCGCCGTCCGCCCCGGGTGGCAGCGTGGCGCCGGGCAGCCTGGCCCAGGCCGCGCGAACGGCCGCGCCGGCGGTAGTCAGCATCAATACCAGCAAGGCCGCGGAACGCCGGCCGCAGGCGAGTGACCCGTGGGTCCGCTTCTTCTTTGGCGACCGCGGCGAGGAGCCACAAGGCGGACTCGGCAGCGGCGTGATCGTCAGCCCCAGCGGCTACATCCTGACCAACAACCACGTTGTCGAAGGTGCGGACGCGATCGAGGTCATCCTCAACGACGCCCGGCGCACCAAGGCCAAGGTGATCGGCACCGACCCGGACACCGACCTCGCCATCCTGAAAATCGACCTCGACAAGCTGCCGGTCATCGTGCTGGGCAATTCCGACCAGCTGCAGGTGGGCGACCAGGTGCTGGCCATCGGCAACCCCTTCGGCGTCGGCCAGACCGTGACCAGCGGCATCGTCAGTGCGCTGGGCCGCAACCAGCTGGGCATCAACACCTTCGAGAATTTCATCCAGACCGACGCCGCCATCAACCCCGGCAATTCAGGCGGCGCACTGGTCGACACCACCGGCAACCTGCTGGGCATCAACACCGCCATCTATTCCCGCTCGGGCGGCAGCATGGGTATCGGCTTCGCCATCCCGGTCTCCACCGCGAAAATGGTGCTGGAAGGCATCGTGAAGGACGGGCAGATCACGCGGGGCTGGATCGGCGTCGAGCCGCAGGATCTGACCCCCGAGCTGGCCGAAACCTTCGGCGTGAAAACCCGCGACGGCGTGATGATCACCGGCGTGCTGCAGCGCGGTCCGGCCGCACAGGCCGGCATCAAGCCGGGCGACGTGGTGACCCAGGTGGCCACCACCCCGGTGAAGGATGTGAACGGCCTGCTCGGCGCGGTGGCCGCCCTGCAGCCGGGCAGCCCGGCCCGCTTCACCGTGCAGCGCAAGGAAGAGCAGTTGGTGGTGGAAGTGACGCCGGGCGTGCGGCCCAAGCCCCGCATCCAGCGCTGATGCGCCGGATGTTTGCTACAAAATAAGAAGCGAGCTATCGAGCACCAGCGCTGGGCAGCAGCGCTTTTGATGGTCAAAACCGGCGTTTGGTGATTTCCGCGCCGTCCTCCGGCGCCTGGGTGTGCTTGATGAACACCTGGGCCGCCCGAATGCCGACTTCGTACAGCAGGCACATCGGGATCGCCAGCGCCAGCTGCGAAACCACGTCCGGTGGCGTGATCACTGCGGCAATGATGAACGCCAGCACCACGAAGTAGCCCCGGAATTCCTGCAGCTTCTCGATGCTGACAATGTTCATGCGCGCCAGCACGATCACCACGATGGGCACCTCGAAGGCCAGCCCGAACGCAACGAACATCGTCAGCACGAAACTCAGGTAGGCCTCGATATCCGGCGCCGCCGTGATGCTCTTCGGTGCAAAGCTCTGGATGAACGCAAACACCTGGCCGAACACGAAGTAGTAGCAGAACGCCACGCCCACGAAGAACAGCAGCGTGCTCGACACCACCAACGGCAGCACCAGCTTCTTCTCGTGGCTGTACAGGCCGGGCGCCACGAAAGCCCAGAGCTGGTACAGCACATACGGCAGCGCCAGCAGGAAGGCCGCCATCAGCAGGATCTTCAGCGGCACGACGAAAGGCGATATCACCGAGGTGGCGATCAGCGTGGCGCCCTTGGGCAGCGTGGCAATCAGCGGCGAGGCGAGGATGTCGTACAGCGCGGCCGGCCCCGGGTACAGCGCCAGCACGCCAGCAGCCACAACGATGGCCAGCATCGCGCGGATCAGCCGGTCACGCAGCTCGAAAAGGTGCTGGACAAAGGGCTGCTCGGAGCCGGCGAGTTCGTCTTGGCTGTTCGGAGAATCGGACATGGTGGAAATTGATTGGGATCTTGCCCAAAATGCCTCTGGGTGCCTTGGGAAGAATCGGAACCAACCAACTACAGTGGCTTGGCGGGACGGTAGCGCGCCACGCGCGCGGCGCCTGACAGCGCCTTGGTGCGCACACCCGTGCGGGCCTTGTACCAGTTGGGCATGGCGCCCTGCCTGGCGCGCCACTTCTTGTTCGGGTTCTTGTATTCGGGGATCGGTGGCTCAACGATGGCAATCTCACCCGGTGGAGGTTCTTCCGGGTTGTAGTACACGTCGCTGGACAGATCGCTCACCTGCTTCTCGAATGCGCTGGCGCCGGATTGCACGGAAGACTGCACATCGCGTGCGGCGCCTTCCATGGTTTCCTTCATTTTCTTCAGCTCGTCGAGTTCGATCGAGCGGTTGACCTCGGCCTTCACCTCCGACACGTACCGCTGCGCCTTGCCCAGCAAGGTGCCCACGGTACGGGCCAGGCGCGGCAGCTTTTCCGGCCCGATGACGATCAACGCCACCGCGCCGATCAGCGCCATCTTCGATATGCCGAGATCAATCACGGAAGGATGCCCGCGCGATCAGGGCTTGGTCTTGGCTTCAACGTCGATCGTGGTCTTGGCCGCGTCCGATGCCGTGTTGTTGGTCACCTGGGCCGGAGCCTCGGCCACCTTGTCGTCAGCGCCCGTTGCGCCGTCCTTCATGCCGTCCTTGAAGCCCTTGACCGCGCCACCGAGGTCCGAACCCATGTTCTTGAGTTTCTTGGTGCCGAAGATCAGCACGATGATGACCAGAACGATCAGCCAGTGCCAGATGGAAAATGAACCCATGAATGCCTCCTAGAGAATGGGAGCGATTTTAGATGGCAGAAAGTCTGCCCCGGAAAATTTCGGCGGGATTAACCCTAAGCCGGCGCGCAACCTGCCTCAGCCGCGCAGCCAGGGACGGGGCCCGCCCATCACGTGGATATGCAGGTGGTGCACTTCCTGCCCGCCTTCGGTCCCGGTATTGGTCACGATGCGGAAGCCCCCTTCCGGATAGGGCCGGCAACCCTGCTCCAGCGCCAGCTTCGGCGCCAGCGCCATCATCCGGCCCACCAGGCCCACATGCTCCTCGGTCACGGCGGCCATGGAGTGCAGGTGTTGCTTGGGCACCATCAGGAAATGCACCGGCGCCCAGGGATGCAGGTCATGGAAGGCAACGATTTCGTCGTCCTCGTAGACCTTGCGCGATGGGATCTGGCCGGCGACGATTTTGCAGAAGATGCAGTTGGGATCGGTATGCATGGACAAGAGTTCCTCAGGCAGGCTGGTTGCGGTGGAAGCGCAGCCAGCCGCGGATACAACGGTACAGGTACCACAGGCCCACCACCGTGTAGGCCACGGCGCCCGGCAATACCAGCAGCAGCCACAGCGGCGAAAGCAGCAACAGCCAGAACAGCGTCCACCAGAAAGTGCGGATCATGTAGTTGTGGTGGCCGCGGTACAGCGGATCGGTTTCATCGCCGCGCAGCACGTAATTGACGATCAGCGCGATCACCGCCAGGGTGCCGGCACTGGCCCAGGCCACGGTGTGCAGGGCATAGAGCGCGTGCATCACCGTCCGGTCGCTCTCGGTCTTGCCGCCCGCCAGCACCACCGGTGCGTCGTTCACGGGCGCTCCTGCCGTTCGGCCTGCTCGCGGCCCACGGCCTTGCGCAGCGCCTTTTCCTCGATGCCGCTGGTGCCTTCGCGGCGCTCCAGTTCGGCCACCACGTCGGCCGGCGACAGGCCGTAGTGGGCCAGCGCGATCATGGTGTGGAACCACAGGTCGGCCACCTCGTACACCAGCTTCTGCGGGTCGCCGCCGTGGTCCACGTCCTTGGCGGCCATCACGGTTTCGGTGGCTTCCTCGCCGATTTTCTTCAGGAAGGCATCCGGCCCCTTGGCCAGCAGGCGCGCGACATAGCTCGCTGAAGCGTCGCCGCCATTGGCGGGTTTACGGCTTTCGATGATGGCAGCCAGGCGGGCCAGCGAATCTTGGGAGGACATAGCGCTATTTGTAGATGGATTCCGGGTCTTTCAAG
>DASWYJ010000284.1:0-4456 GCA_036405035.1 Burkholderiaceae bacterium | reverse complement strand
CCGGCAGCGCCACCACGTGGAACTGCAGGCGCGGCTGCGGGTGCTGGAGCAGATCAAGCTGCAGTTTCCGCAGTGGGCGCACAAGCTCGGCGAAGACCACCTGCTGGATCTGGCCGTGCTGGGCCAGGTCAGCGAAACCTCGCTGACCCGCGACACCGCCTTCCAGATGGAAAGCTCCGGCCTGCCCAACACCTTTGTGCCGGGCCGCAACCTGCTGTTCCTCACGCTGGCCGCGGCGCTGGCCTACCGGCGCGACCTGGAAGTGATCGTCACCGGTGTGTGCGAAACTGATTTTTCCGGCTACCCCGATTGCCGCGACGACAGCATGAAAGCCATGCAGCTGGCGCTGTCGCTGGGCATGGACAAGCGCTTCCTGATCGAAACGCCGCTGATGTGGATCACCAAGGCGCAGACCTGGGAACTGGCGCACCGGCTGGGGGGCGATGCGCTGGTGGACCTGATCGTCGAGCACACCCACACCTGCTACCTGGGCGACCGCGAACACCGCCACACCTGGGGCTACGGCTGTGGCACCTGCCCGGCCTGCGAACTGCGGGCGCGCGGCTTCGCCACCTGGCGCGCCGCACGCGGCTGACGCCTCAGGCGCCCTGCTTCACCGCATACAGCGCCGGCGCACCGTCGGGCTGCTTTTCCAGCGTCCAGCGCTTGTCGTGGAAGGCGGCCACGCCCGGTCTGTGCGCTATTGAAACAAGAGCACCTCCTGCAGATCTGACGCCGGCCAGCAGCCTTTCGTACAAAGTTTTTTCAGCCGCTTCGTCGAGTGCGCTGGTGGCTTCATCGGCAAACACCCAGGCCGGCTTCTTCAGCAATACACGGGCAATGGCCAGCCGCTGCTGTTCGCCGCCCGAGAGCTTCTGGCCCCAGGCATCTTCGGTATCGAGCTGGTCGGCCAGTTGCGGCAGCAGCGCGTCGCGCAGCGCCTGCTGCAACTGCGCGTCGCTGTAGTTGCCGGCCGGCACCGGGTAGGCCAGCGCCTGGCGCAGGCTGCCGTTGGGGAAGTAGGGCCGCTGCGGCAGGAACATTGCATTGCGCGGCAGGCGGATATGGCCGTGTGCATAAGGCCAGATACCGGCAAACGCACGGAACAGCGACGACTTGCCGCTGCCCGATGGCCCGGTGAGCAGCACCGCGTCGCCGGCCTGCACCTGCAGGGCGGCACCGGCCAGCAGCGTGGCACCACCGGGCAGGCCCAACGTCAAACCGGTGGCCTGCAGATCACCGCCACTCGCTTCCAAATCAATAGCAACATCATCAGCATGGACACTGGCCAGCCGCAGAAAACTCTCTTCAAAACCTGTCAGGCGATCGGTTGTGGCACGCCAGCTCGCCAGCGTGGCGTAGTTGTCGACAAACCAGCTCAGCGATTCCTGCACCTTGCCGAAAGCCGAGGAAATCTGGATCAGTTCGCCAAGCTGGATGGCGCCGCTGAAGAACCGGGGCGCCGAAACCAGGAAGGGGAAGATGATGGCCACCTGGTTGAAAAAGCTGTTGAACCAGATCAGGTTCTTCTGCGCGCGGATCAGCCGCAGGTAATTGGCCAGCACATCGCCAAAGCGCAGGCCCAACTGCTGGCGCTCCACCGTCTCGCCGCGGTCCAGCGCAATCGCCTCGCTGTGCTCGCGCACCCGCACCAGGTGGTGGCGGAAATTGGCCTCGACACGCTCCTGCTGGAAATTCAGCGCAATCTGCGGCCGGCCGATGTAGTGGGTAATGAGGCTGCCCACGCCGCAGTAGGCAATCGCGGTCCAGACCATGAAGCCGGCGATCTCGTACGTGGTGCCTCCCACGGTGAACGACAGCATGCCGCTGAGCGCCCACAGAATGCCGATGAAGCTCACCAGCGTGACCACGGCATTGAGCAGGCCCATGGTCAGCGAGAGGGTGTAGCCGGTGAAGAGGTTCAGGTCCTGCTGGATGCGCTGGTCGGGGTTGTCCGGGCTGGCGTGGCCGCTCTGGGTATAGCGCGCCAGCTCCATGCGGTAGAAGGCCTGATTGGAGAGCCAGCGCTCCAGGTAGTGGGTGGTCATCCAGGTGCGCCAGCGCATCTCCAGCAACTGGGTGAGGTAGAACTTGTAGACCGCGATGATGATGCTGCCGAAGGCCAGGTAGCTGAAGCGGAACATCTGCTCCCAGAAGACCTTGGCGTCCTTGTTCTGCAGCGCGTCGTAGAACACCCGGTTCCAGTCGTTCAGCAGCACGGCCATGTAGACCACCGCCAGATTGAGCAGCACGATGGCCGCCAGCATGCCCCGCGCCGTCCATTTCTCTTCGGAGCGGAAGTAGGGCAAGGCCAGCGCCAGCATCTTGCTGGTGGTGGCGCGGAAGGAAGCAAATCGCTGGAGCAGGCGCACGGAACATCCTCGATGGTGATGCGGCGCATGGTAGCGCCTGCGGCTTCGAGTGCGCCGCTGCGCCGGAGTTCAGGGTACGGGCAGATCGCCGGGCGGATTGGACACACCGCTGGCCACATGACCGGCCGGCACATGCTGCGCAGCCGATTCGATGTGGCCGGTCTGGTCGTCGAAAAAGAAGTCGGGCTCAAACTCGCGCAGGAATTCGCCCTTGGCCAGGCCGCCGAGGAACATGGCTTCGTCGACCTCGATGTGCCAATCCATCAGCGTGCGGATCGCGCGTTCATTGGCGGGTGCGCCCCTTGCCGTGACCAGCGCGGTGCGGATGCGCATGGATGGCGTGCCAGCCTGCTGCAGCCGGTGCAGCGCGGCCAGCAGCGGCTTGAACGGGCCATCGGGCAACGGCAGCGTGGCCTTGTCCTTCTCGTGCTGCTGGAAGGCAGAGAGGCCCTGCGCCTGGAACACCCGCTCGGCCTCGTCGGAGAACAGCACGGCGTCGCCGTCGAAGGCGATGCGCACCTCGTGCGGATGGGCCTCGCTGGCGCGCGCCGAGTGCGGGTAGACCTGCGCCGCCGGCACGCCGGCATCGAGTGCGGCCCGCACGTCGCTCAGGTGGGCCGACAGGAACAGGTTGGCGTGCAATGGCTTCAGGTAACGCCACGGCGGCTGGCCGCGGGTGAAGCTGCCGCGCTCGATGGCCAGCCCGTAGTGCTGGGCCGAACGGAACACCCGCATGCCCGAGACCGGGTCGTTGCGCGACAGGATGACCACCTCGACCCGCTGCGCACCCGGCTCGTTGAAGGCCAGCAGCTTGCGCACCAGGGAGAACGCCACGCCAGGCTTGGCCGGCACATCGACCCGGTCGAGCTGCAACTGCATGTAGGCGCGGTCGTCGTGCTCCTGCTCGAAGACCTCGTTCTCTTCCTCGAAGTCGAACAACGCCCGCGACGAGATAGCCACCACCAGCTTGCCGTCGAGCGAGGCACCCATTTAACGTGCAAGCTGGTTGAGTTCGATGATCGGCAGCAGCACGGCCAGCACGATCAGCATCACCACCATGCCCATCACCACAATCAGCACCGGCTCCAGGATGGTGGCCAGCGCAAACGCGCGGCGCTGCACTTCGGCGCTGAGCTGTTTGGCTGCGCGCTGCAGCATGGTGGGCAACTGGCCGGTCTGTTCGCCCAGCCGGGCGAACATGCTGACCAGCCCGGGGAAACGCTTTTTCTGCGCCATCGCCGAGGCCAGCGGCGCGCCTTCGCGCACCAGCACCAGCGCATCCATCGCGTCGGCACGCATGGCGGTATTGCCCAGGGTTTCGGCAGCGGCCTGCAGCGCTTTCAGGATGGGGACACCCGCTGCGGCCAGCATGGCCAGTGTGCTGGTGAACCGCGCCGCGTTGTAGCCGCGCGAAAGCGTGCCGATCATCGGCAGGCGCAGCCAGAAGGCATCGAAGCGCAGGCGGATGGCACTGTTGGACAGCGCAATGCGCCCGGCAATACCGGCCAATACCAGGAACAGCAGCGCCACCCAGCCATGGATTTTGACCACATCGCTGATGCCCAGCATGATGACGGTGAGCAGGGGCAGCGCACGCTTGCTGCCGGCAAACACGGTGGCCACCTGCGGCACCACATAACCCACCAGGAACATCACGATGACGATGGCGATCAGCGTCACGATGGCCGGGTACAGCGCCGCGCCAATGAGTTTGCCCTTGAGGGCCTGGCGCTCTTCCAGGTCGTCGGCCAGGCGCTCCAGCACCAGGCCGAGGTTGCCCGACTGTTCGCCGGCGCCGATCACGGCGGTGTAGATCTCGCTGAACTCGCGCGGATGCTGGCCCAGCGCCCGCGCGAAGCTGGAGCCGCTGTTGACCTCCGAGCGCAGCGACGCCACCAGGTTGCGCTGGCGTTCGTCGGTGGTTTCCTCCGACAAGGCGGTGAGCGCCCGCTCCAGCGGCAGCCCGGACGACACCAGCCCCGCGACCTGCCGGGTCCAGATGGCCAAGCCGGTGGCATTGAAAATACGGCTGGACCAGATGGTGATGTTGAGGCTCTTGCTGCCGGTCTTGGCGGTGGGCACAC
>DASWYJ010000283.1:0-3451 GCA_036405035.1 Burkholderiaceae bacterium | reverse complement strand
CCCAGCCTTGCCGGGCGTGGCTGCCCGGCGCCCCGTCGGATACGGTGAGACAGGTATTGAGCAGCAGAACACCCTGCTGCGCCCAGCGCACCAGCGACCCGTCGCTTGGCTCCGCGCCCCCGGTATCACGCCGGACCTCCTGCAGGATGTTGCGCAGCGAGGGGGGAATGCGCACGCCCTGCGCCACCGAAAACGCCAGCCCCTCCGCCTGCCCCGGCCCGTGGTAGGGGTCCTGCCCCAGAATCACGACCCGCACGCCGGCCAGCGGGGTCAGCTCGAGTGCGCGCAGCGGCTGCGGCGGGTACACCACGGCCCCCTGCCCCACCGCCGATTCCACAAACCGCCCCAATTGCTGCCCGGCTGCGCTGGCAAAAAACGGGCGGACAACGGGCTCCCAGTCGGCCGCCACGGCCCAATTCGCAGGCTGCCAGCCCCGCAGGCCGGCCGCAGCCACATTTTCCATATCAAACAGGGGCATGGCCAGCGCCATTACTCAATTGCTTGCTATCAAATCAGGATAGATCAGGTGGCAGCGAGGCCAAACAGGCTGGCCAGCGCCTCACCCGGCTCCTTGGCGCGCATGAAGGCCTCGCCCACGAGGAACGCATGGATGCCTTCGGCCCGCATGCGCACCACATCGGCCGGCACCAGGATGCCGCTTTCCGTCACCAGCAGGCGGTCGGCCGGCACTTCCTTGCGCAGTGCCAGCGTGGTGTCGAGCGTGACCTCAAAGGTGCGCAGGTTGCGGTTGTTGATGCCGACCAGCGGTGTTTTCAGGCGCAGTGCGCGCTCCAGTTCGTGGCCGTCGTGCACCTCGACGAGAACGGACATGCCCAGATCGCTGGCGATCGCCTCGAAATCGGCCATTTGCGCGTTGTCCAGACTGGCGGCGATGAGCAGAATGCAGTCGGCACCCATGGCCCGCGACTCGTAGACCTGGTACGGGTCCACGAGGAAGTCCTTGCGCAGCACCGGCAGATCGCACGATGCCCGCGCCTGCTTCAGCGCATCGACACTGCCCTGGAAAAACTGTTTGTCGGTCAGCACCGACAGGCAGGCTGCGCCAAATTCGGCATAGCTCTGCGCAATGTCAGCGGGAATGAAGTCCTCGCGCAGCACACCCTTGGAGGGGCTGGCTTTTTTCACTTCGGCGATCACGGCCGGCAGACCGGCGGCGACCTTGCCGCGCATCGCAGCGACGAAGTCGCGCGTCAGCACACGCGATTCGGCGTCGGCGCGCATCGCGGCCAGTGGCATGCGCTTCTGCGCCGCCGCGACTTCCTCGCGCTTGACGTCGGTGATTTTTTTCAGGATATCGGACATATCAATAGTTCCCCCACGCTTGTCATTTCATGTACTACGCTGCCCCCAAAGGCGCCGTGCCTTGCTTGGGGCGGCCCGGCGCGGCGGCGCTCACGCCTTGCCACCGAGGGATTGGGAGGTTGCTACAAGTTGGGCCAGCCGTGCCTTCGCCGCCCCGGACGCAATGGCATGGCGCGCCAACGCGATGCCTTCGGGCACCGAGGCCACCACATTGGCGGCATACAACGCCACGCCGGCGTTGAGCACCACGATGTCGTGGGCCGCACCGGGCTGGCCGTCGAGCACACCGATCAACACGGCGCGCGACTGCTCCGGTGTTTCCACCCGCAGCTGCCGGCTCGACGCCATGGGCAAATCGAAATCTTCCGGATGGATTTCGTATTCGCGGATCTCGCCATTCTTCAGCTCACCCACCACCGTGGCAGCACCCAGGCTGACTTCGTCCATGCCGTCCTTGCCGTAGACCACCAGCGCATGTTCGGCACCCAGCCGCTGCAACGCACGCACCTGGATACCGACCAGGTCGGCATGGAACACGCCCATCAGGATGTTGGGAGCGCCGGCCGGATTGGTCAGTGGCCCGAGGATGTTGAACAACGTGCGCACGCCCATTTCCTTGCGCACCGGGGCCACGTTCTTCATGGCCGGATGGTGGTTGGGCGCAAACATGAAGCCCACACCGACTTCGGCGATGCATTGTGCAATCGCTTCCGGCGGCAGGTTGATCTGGATGCCCAGGCTTTCCAGCACATCGGCACTGCCGGATTTGCTGCTGACGCTGCGCCCGCCATGTTTGCTCACCCGCGCGCCCGCGGCGGCGGCTACGAACATGCTGCAGGTGGAAATGTTGAACGTGTGCGAGCCGTCGCCGCCGGTGCCCACAATGTCGACCAGGTGCGTCTTGTCGGCAACCTCGACCTTGGTGGAAAACTCGCGCATCACCTGCGCGGCGGCGGTGATCTCGCCGATGGTTTCCTTCTTGACGCGCAGGCCGGTAATGAGTGCGGCCATCATCACCGGCGACATCTCGCCCCGCATGATGAGCCGCATGATGTGCAGCATCTCGTCGTGGAAGATCTCGCGGTGCTCGATGGTGCGCTGCAGGGCCTCCTGCGGCGTGATCTGGTGTGCTGTGGCCGTCATGCAAGCTCCAGGAAGTTCTTGAGCATCGCGTGGCCGTGCTCGGTAAGGATGGATTCGGGGTGAAATTGCACGCCTTCCACACGCACCGCCGACGCAAAACCGGTATGGCGCACACCCATGATTTCACCGTCGTCGGTCCAGGCGGTCACCTGGAGCTCGGCCGGGCAACTGGCCTTGTCGATGGCCAGCGAGTGGTAGCGGTTGACGGTGAACTGCTGCGGCAGGTTGGCGAACACGCCCTGCTGGGTGGTGGTGATCACGCTGGTCTTGCCATGCATGAGCTGCTGCGCCCGCACGATGGTGCCGCCAAAAGCCGCACCAATGCTCTGGTGGCCCAGGCACACGCCCAGGATGGGCAGCTTGCCGGCAAAGTGCCGGATCGCGCCCACCGAAATGCCGGCCTCCGCCGGCGAGCACGGCCCGGGCGACACCACCAGCCGGTCGGGCTGGCGCGCGGCAATGCCTTCCAGCGTGATTTCGTCGTTGCGAAACACCTCCACCTCGGCGCCCAGTTCACCGAAGTACTGGACCAGGTTGTAGGTAAAGCTGTCGTAGTTATCAACCATGAGCAATTTCATTGCAGCCCCTCCTCCACAAGTTCGCTCGCCCGCAGCAGCGCCCGCGCCTTGTGCTCGGTCTCGCGCCATTCCATCTCGGGCACCGAATCGGCCACCACACCGGCGGCGGCCTGCACATACAGGGTGTTGTTCTTGATCACGCCGGTACGGATGGCGATGGCCACATCCATGTCACCGGCGTAGCTGATGTAGCCGCAGGCGCCGCCGTACAGGCCGCGCTTGCTGGGCTCCAGCTGGTCGATCAGCTCCATGGCGTGCACCTTGGGCGCGCCGGTCAGCGTGCCGGCAGGGAAGGTGGCGCGCAGCACGTCCATCGGCGTCATGCCGTCCTGCAGCAGGCCCTCGACGTTGCTCACGATGTGCATCACATGGCTGTAGCGCTCCACCACAAAGGCTTCGGTCACTTT
>DASWYJ010000282.1:0-9456 GCA_036405035.1 Burkholderiaceae bacterium | reverse complement strand
ACGTGCGCGACTTCGCCCGCTTCGTGCGCTGGGTCGAGTTCGACCCCACCACCGAGAAGACCCGGCTGTACGCACTGCCCATCACCGGCAGCCAGTACGACAAGGGCCGCACCGGCAACGCCAAGCTGGGTGACGTGGTCTCGCTGGGCGGCGGCAAGTTCATCGCCATTGAGCAGGGCGCCCGCGCCAGCGATGCCAAGGTCTTCAACCACCTGGTGCTGATCGAGATCCCGGCCAACGCCACCGACATTGCCACGCTCGGCTCCGATCTGGAAAAGAGCAGTATGACCGGCGCCGCCGTGAACGCCGCCGACTACGCCACTGTGGTGCCGCTGAAGAAAATCCGCCTGCTCGACCTGAACGCCACCGGCTGGACGGCCGAGAAGGCCGAAGGCCTGGCAGTGGTCGATGATTTCACGCTGGCGCTGACCAACGACACCGACTTCGGCCTGAAGACCGCCGTGCTCGACGCCACCGGCAACGCGATCGCCGGTGCCGACGTGACGGCCTGCACGGTGGACGCCAACGGCGCCATCACCGGCAGCGGCTGCGCCCAGGGCGCCACCGGCATCCGCATCGCCCGCACCGGCGACAACGACCGCGCACAGCGCCTGTGGCTCATCAAGTTCACGAAGAAATTGAGCGAATTCAGCGTGCCGAACTGAGGCATGCTGGAAACACTGCAGCTATTAAATCAATAGCTGCAGCGGCATATTCGGCGCTGGCCAGAGCATTTTTTCGCCTGAAATAGGGCACCCGGCGCGGTCACGGTGGGGGTGATGAAGCCTGCGCCGCGATCAGCTTCAAATGGCGCGCGGCATCGGGCACGCCTTCTTCCGCGGCACGGCGCAGCCAGCGCAGCCCCTCCTCGGGGTTCCGGGCGGTGCCGTGGCCTTCGAGCAGCGCCATGCCGTAGTGGTAGCGGGCCAGCGCGGCGTACCCACCGGTGCCGTCCGATTCCGCGCCCTGCTGCATCAGCGCCGTGGCCCGGTTCACGTCCCTGGGAACCCCGAACTCGTTCTCGTACAGATCGGCCAGCCAGATCATCGAGTACACGTCCTGCCAGCGGCGGATGCAATCCTCGAAGATCAGCCGCGCGGCTTCGTGGTCGCCCGTTTTCTCGGCCGCATAGCCATAGAGGCATTTGATGCGCTTGTTGCTGTCGATGAACGATTCGTAGCTGAGGTCGTTGCCGGTGTATTCGCGGGCGCCGGCAACCGGGCCGGAGAGCGCACAGGCCAGCCCTGCCACCCACTGCACCAGGATTCGGGCGGTTGTCATACGGGGTAGAACAGCACGGTCAGCAGGAACATGCCCGCATACATGCCGATCTCCAGCGTTTCGGTCCAGGGCTGGATGCGCTGGATAGCGCCCCAGATGTGCACCACCACCATGAAGGCGGCAATCGCCAGCAGCACCTGGAAGGTGTAGACCAGGCCCTCGCCAGTGAGCCCGGCACGCAACAGCAGCAGCTCGACGATCAGGATGAACGCGCCCAAACAGCGGCCAAAGTACACGGCCAGATCGGTCTGCGCCGGAATGTCCCACTGGAAGCGGCGCGCCCAGGCCAGCGGGCACAAGAAGATGGGTGCAGCAAACACCACCGTGGTGGTTGCGGCCAGAACGAGCAGGTAGGTTTGTGCGTGCAGATGCCAGAGTCCGAGCATGGAGGCGCCTTGTTCTTCAAAGTGATGGGAGCCGCACGATAGCCGCCGCCCCGCCACGGCGAAACCGCAAAAAACCCGGCAGGCCCGGGCAATTTGCCCGCCGTGCCGGATGCTGCGCCGAACAGGGCTTTGCCTGTGCTCCAATGCCGCCATGAATTTGAAGCTGGTCCTGCTTGTGCGCATGACGCTGGTGGGTCTTTTGTGCTGGGTCGGGGTGTCGGCCTACGTGGTAGCAACCTCCGGGCACCGCACGGTGGACACCCTGGAGCGCATCGCCCACCAGGTGGGGAAACAGGTGGCCGTGGATTTGCAGCGCCGGCTCACGGTGCCGGCCCATGGCCTTGGCGCGCCCGATCTGGCCGGTGTGGCTGCGCAGTTCGTTGACCCGATGTGCCTGCGCTACACCGGCAACAGCGGGGTGGACATCTCCCACGGCTGCCACGCCGGCGCGGGCACGGCCCAGGTGCCGGCGTGGTTCCGCGGCGTTGCCACGCTGCTGGGGCCGGTGGACGCCACGCGCGCGGTGGACGTGGGCCTGTGGGGGCAGCCGCTCGGCACCCTGCACATCGCGCCCGATCCAGTGCGCCTGCTGGAGCGGCAATGGCAAACCAGCGCAGACCTGCTGATGCTGACCGCGGTGACCCTGCTGGCGCTGGAACTGATGGCCCTGCTGGTGGTGGGCGACGCGCTGCGCCCCACCCGTGGCATCCTGGCCGCGCTGGAGAACCTGGGTGACGGCAAACCACCTGGCGTGCGGCTGGATGGCCGCCAGGCGCGCGAGTTCCGGCTCATCTCCGAGGGCATAGCCCGGCTGGCCGACCGCCTGCACCACCTCTCCGCCGCGCGTTCCGAACTGACCGCGCGGCTGATCCAGGTGCAGGAGGCCGAGCAGCGGGAGATTGCGCAGGAACTGCACAACGACCTGGGCCAGTGCATCGCCGCCGTCGGCGCCGCCGGCTTCGGGCTGCGGCAGGATCTGGATGCGCCCCCCAGCGCGCCGCACGATCTGCGCGAAGGCCTGGATGCACTCGACGAGGCGGTGGAGCGCACCCGCATGGCGCTGCGCCACCTGCTGCTGCGCGTGCGGCCCCCGCTGCTCGACCAGCCATCGCTGCTGTCGTCCATCAAGGACCTCGTGAGCGGCTGGCAGGCACGCCCCGGCGGCGCGCCCCATGCCGCCACCATCACCCTCGACGCCGAGGCTCTGGACGACTGGCAGCCGTCGATGGCGCAGGCGCAGTGCCTCTACCGCCTGGTGCAGGAAGGGCTTGCCAACGCCGCCCGCCATGCCGCCCACTGCCGCTCGGTGCAGATCCGCATCACGCTGCGGGGCAATGGCCTGCATGTGCGCATGGCCAACGATGTGGGCCAGGGCTCCGGGGCACCCGCCCCGGCGGCGGCCCAGGCGGGAACCGGGATGGGCCTGCGCCTGCTCGCCGAGCGGCTGCAGGCCGTGCGCGGGCGCCTGAGCGTTGCGCAGGCCGGCGGCGAATTCGTGGTGCAGGCCGACCTGCCGGCGGTGGCCGCATGACGGCGCCGGTGCGCATTCTGCTGGCCGACGATCACGAGGTCGTGCGGGCAGGCTACCGCTACCTGCTGCAGCGGCAGCCGCACTGGGAGGTGGTGGCCGAGGCCGACACGGCCCAGGCCGCTTACACCCTGTACAGCACGCACCGCCCGGACATTTTCGTGACCGACCTTAGCCTGCCGGGCGCCAGCGGGCTGGAGGCCATCCGGCGGGTGATGGCGCTGGACGCCAGTGCCCGCATCGTGGTCTTCACCATGCATGCGTCGCCCGACTTCGCCACGGCGGCGCTGCGCCAGGGCGCGCTGGGCTACGTCACCAAAAGCAGTGCGCCGGAAGTTCTGCTGCGGGCGATGGACATGGCGCTGCGCGGCCGGCAGGCGCTGAGCCCCGACATCGCCCAGGCCCTGGCATTGGCCCGGCTGGGCGGCAATGGCCACCCGGTGCACACGCTCACACCGCGCGAGTTCGAACTGCTGTCGCTGCTGGTGGCGCCGGTCAATGTGGACGACATCGCAGAGCAGCTGCACCTGAGCGTGAAAACGGTGAACAACCTGCACTACCAGATCAAGCGCAAGCTCGGCGTGGCCAACGACATCGAGCTGACGCGGCTGGCCCTGTCGTGGGGAATCGGGGCCTAGGGAAACGCGGGAGGCATAGGCGGCGGCCTTTTTCCTCGCATTCAGTCGCGCAATATCGCTTCTGTTTAAATAGCAAACAATGCAGCAATGGCGCTGGCCAGTGGCCGATTTCCCCAAAAATCAACGCCCAAGATCACCGTAAGACCCCGACAACATGGAGAACGGCATTCCGCGCTAGGAATCCACATCCTGGTTGTGCAGATAGGCCTCTTCCTCCTCTGCCGGATGCACCACCATCACCGGCACCCTGGATGCATGCAGCACCTGCTGCGACACCGAACCCACCAGCGCGCTGCGCAACACGCCCGATCCGCGTGCGCCCATCACGATCAGGTCGCATGCGAAACGCTCGCTGATGTCCACCAGCGTATGGGCCGGGTCACCCGAGGCCACTTCGCATTCATAGGGCAGGCCGGCAGCCTGCAGCAGGGCCTCGCCGGCTTCCAGCACGCGGCTGCCGACGGCGTCGCTCACGGTCTGTACCGCATCGGCGCTGGGCGCCACCACCAGCTCGTACAGCGAGGCCGGTTCCTGCACGTTGGCCAGCACGAACTCGGCCTGCAAACCCTCACGGGCCAGGCGCAGCGCAAAACGGAGGGCTTCGAGCGAGAGATCGGACCCATCCAGGGGCAGCAGGATTTTCATGGCGGCAAGCTCCAGAGGCGCGGTGACGCGGACCATTCCAGCATAGGCCAAATCCCGCCCGGACCCAAGCGATAGTTGCGCCGGTTACTGCAATATAAATAGCAGCAGGCCCAGCAAACACGCTGGCCAGTGGCATTTTTATCGCTGTTCAGGCGCTGGAGGCGATCACTCCGCCACCCAGGCAGACTTCACCGTCATACAGCACCACCGACTGGCCGGGCGTGACCGCCCATTGCGGGTCGCCGAACACCAGGGCGAACTCCGGGCCGGCGTCGTGGGCACCGGCCCAGCGGCAGGCCGCATCGGCCTGCCGGTAGCGGGTCTTGGCGGCCAGTGTGGCGGCGGGCGCGGGCGGCTCGCCGGAAACCCAGCTCGCGTCGCCGGCCTGCAGCGCGTGCGAGAGCAGCCATGGGTGGTCGTGCCCCTGCACCACGTGCAGCGTGTTGGCAGCCACGTCCTTGCGCGCCACGTACCACGGCTCCTCCGGCCGGCCCTTCACGCCGCCGATGCCCAGACCCTGGCGCTGGCCCAGCGTGTAGAAGCTCAGGCCGACGTGTTCACCGATGGTGCGGCCCCGGTCGTCGCGGATCGGGCCGGGTGCGCTGGCGATGTAGCGGTTCAGGAACGCGCGGAACGGCCGCTCGCCGATGAAGCAGATGCCGGTCGAATCCTTCTTTTTCGCGTTGGGCAGGCCGATCTCGGTGGCGATGCGGCGCACCTCGGTCTTGTGCAGCTCGCCCACCGGGAACAGCGTCTTCGCCAGCTGGGCCTGGCTCAGCCGGTGCAGGAAATAGCTCTGGTCCTTGGCGGGATCGAGGCCCTTCAGCAGCTCGTGGCGGCCGGTGGCCGGGTTGTGCCGCACCCGCGCATAGTGGCCGGTGGCGATCTTCCCGGCGCCGAGCCGCATGGCGTGGTCGAGAAAAGCCTTGAACTTGATCTCGGCATTGCACAGCACATCAGGGTTGGGCGTGCGACCGGCCTGGTACTCGCGCAGGAACTCGGCGAACACCCGGTCCTTGTAGTCGGCGGCAAAGTTGACATGCTCGATCTCGATGCCCAGCACGTCGGCCACCGCGGCCGCATCGACGAAATCGTCGTTGGACGAACAGTATTCGTCGCCGTCGTCATCGTCCCAGTTCTTCATGAAGATGCCGACCACGTCATGCCCCTGCTGCTTGAGCAGCCAGGCGGTCACGGCGGAATCCACGCCCCCGCTCAAACCGACGACGACGCGTTGTTGTGCCATGCCCCGATTCTAGAAAGCCCGCAAAGACCGCGCCGGCGGCGGCCTGTTCAGGCGCGCAGCACGCCCGGGTCGGTGAACACCAGGTCGAGCGGGAAGCGGCGCCCGGCCAGGTAGTCCTCGATGCAGCGCAGCACCAGCGGGCTGCGGTGCCGGGCCGCGCTGGCCCGCACCTCGGCGATGTCCATCCAGACGGTGCGCACGATGCCGTGGTCGAACACCCGGCCCGGCTGCTGCGGCCCCAGTTCGCCGCAAAAGGCCAGGCGCAGATAGGTGACGTCCTCGCCCGTGGCCGGCCGCTGGAAGCGCGACAGGTACACGCCCAGCAGCGCGGTGGGCGTGAAGATGTGGGTGGTTTCCTCCAGCGCCTCGCGGGCGCAGCCCTGCACAGGCGATTCGCCGGGGTCCAGATGGCCGGCCGGGTTGTTCAGGCGCAGGCCCTCGGGTGTCTCCTCCTCCACCAGCAGAAAACGGGTCACACCGCCTTCGCTGCGGGCGATTACGGCAGCCACCGTGACGCTGGGTTTCCATCGCGTATCCATGTGGCATTATCTGCTTGTCATGCAGACAAACCCGCATGGTTCAGTCTCTCTAGAAAAATCGCGGCAAAGTCATGTAAGCTGGCGGTCAGAAAAAGATTTGACAGCTTTTGCAAGCGATTGAGCGACAGAGCATGCGTGTTGTACCGGGTTCGGTGCACCGGTCTGCCGGGCGAACGACAACATACCAACAACAGGAAGGAGACGCCCATGCTGATAGGCGTGCCCCGCGAAACAGCGGTGGCGGAAACCCGAGTGGCCGTGACACCGGAGACGGCCAAAAAGCTCAAGGCGCAGGGACACACGCTGCGCATCGAGGCCGGTGCTGGCGTGGCGTCCAGCGTGACCGACGAGGCCTACGTGGCCGCCGGAGCCGAGATCACCGACGCTGCCGGCGCATTCGGCTGCGACCTGGTGCTCAAAGTCCGCGCCCCCTTCGACAACGAAGCCGCGCAGATGAAACCCGGCACCACCGTGGTCGGCATGCTCAACCCCTTCGACGCCGCCGGCCTGCAGCGCCTGGCCGCGGCCAACCTGACCGGCTTTGCCCTCGAAGCCGCCCCCCGCACCACCCGCGCCCAGAGCATGGACGTGCTCTCCAGCCAGGCCAACATCGCCGGCTACAAGGCCGTCATGGTGGCCGCCGACAAATACCAGCGCTTCTTCCCCATGCTCATGACCGCCGCCGGCACCGTGAAAGCGGCGCGCGTGGTCATTCTGGGTGTGGGCGTGGCCGGCCTGCAGGCCATTGCCACCGCCAAGCGCCTGGGTGCCGTGATCGAAGCCTCCGACGTACGCCCCAGCGTGAAGGAACAGATCGAATCCCTCGGCGGCAAGTTCATCGACGTGCCCTACGAGACCGACGAGGAACGCGAAGCCGCCCAGGGCGTGGGGGGTTATGCCAAACCCATGCCCCCGAGCTGGCTGGAGCGGCAGAAGGCCGAAGTCGCCAAGCGGGTCGCGCTGGCCGACGTGGTCATCTCCACCGCGCTCATTCCGGGCCGCGCCGCACCGGTGCTGGTCACGGAAGACATGGTCAAGTCCATGAAACCGGGCTCGGTGATTGTGGACCTGGCCGCCGGCAAGGGCCCGGTAGGCCCCCACGGCGGCCCCGGTGGCAACTGCCCGCTGACCGAAGCCGACAAGACCGTGGTGCGCCACGGTGTCACGCTGGTGGGTGAAACCAACCTGCCGGCACTGGTGGCGGCCGACGCCTCGGCGCTGTACGCCCGCAACGTGCTCGACTTCCTCAAGCTGGTGCTGACCAAGGAAGGCGGCCTGAGCGTCGATCTGAACGACGACATCGTGGCCGCCTGCCTGATGACGCAGAACGGCGAAGTGCGCCGCAAATAACAACAAGCCGAGGAGTTCCCGACATGGAAGCCGTTTCACCCACCCTCATCAACCTGATCATCTTCGTGCTGGCCATCTACGTGGGCTACCACGTGGTCTGGACCGTCACGCCCGCGCTGCACACGCCACTGATGGCCGTGACCAACGCCATCTCCGCCATCGTCATCGTCGGCGCCATGCTGGCGGCCGCACTGACCGAAACCACCCTGGGCAAGACCATGGGCGTGCTGGCCGTGGCGCTGGCCGCGGTCAACGTCTTTGGCGGCTTCCTGGTGACACGCCGCATGCTGGAGATGTTCAAGAAGAAAGAAAAGAAGGCCGCCCCCGCCGCAGAAGGAGCGTCCAAATGAGCATGAACCTCGTCACGCTGCTGTACCTCATCGCGTCGGTCTGCTTCATCCAGGCGCTCAAGGGCCTGAGCCACCCCACCACGTCGATCCGGGGCAACCTGTTCGGCATGATCGGCATGGCGATTGCCGCCGTCACCACCGTCGGCCTGATCTACACCCAGGCCACTGCGCTGGCGAAAAACCCGGTCGAAGGGCTGGGCTATGTGCTGGCCGGCCTGGTGCTGGGCGGTGGCCTCGGTGCCACCATGGCCAAGCGGGTGGAAATGACCAAGATGCCGGAACTGGTGGCCTTCATGCACAGCATGATCGGCCTGGCCGCGGTGTTCATTGCGGTGGCTGCCGCAGTGGAGCCCTGGGCCTTTGGCATCGCCGCCCACGGCGCCGGCATTCCGTACGGCAACCGGGTGGAGCTGGCGCTGGGTGCGGCGATTGGCGCCATCACCTTCAGCGGCTCGGTGATTGCCTTCGGCAAGCTGTCGGGCAAGTACAAGTTCCGCCTGTTCCAGGGTGCGCCGGTGCAGTTCAAGGGCCAGCACATCCTGAACCTGGTGCTGGGCCTGGCCACGGTGTTCTTCATTGCCGGCTACACCATCAGCCAATCCAACATCGACTTCGTGGTGCTACTGGCGCTGGCCTTCGTGCTGGGTGTGCTGATCATCATCCCGATCGGCGGGGCCGACATGCCGGTGGTGGTGTCCATGCTGAACAGCTACTCGGGCTGGGCGGCGGCCGGTATCGGCTTCAGCCTGAACAACAGCATGCTGATCATTGCGGGCTCGCTGGTGGGCAGTTCGGGGGCGATCCTGAGCTACATCATGTGCAAGGCGATGAACCGCTCGTTCTTCAACGTGATTCTGGGCGGCTTCGGCGGCGAGGCCACCACGGCGGCGGCCGGTGGTGCGGTGCAGCGCAGCGTGAAGAGCGGCAGTGCCGACGACGCGGCCTTCGTGCTGGGCAATGCCGAAACCGTGGTGATCGTGCCGGGCTATGGCCTGGCGGTGGCCCGGGCGCAGCATGCGGTGAAGGAGCTGGCGCAGAAGCTGGTGGAGAAGGGCATCACGGTGAAGTACGCGATCCACCCGGTGGCCGGCCGCATGCCGGGCCACATGAACGTGCTGCTGGCCGAGGCCGAGGTGCCGTATGACCAGGTGTTCGAGATGGAGGACATCAACGGCGAGTTCGGCCAGGCCGATGTGGCGATCATCCTGGGCGCCAATGACGTGGTGAACCCGGCGGCCCATACCAAGGGCAGCCCGATCTACGGCATGCCGATCCTGGAAGCCTACAAGGCCAAGACGGTGATCGTGAACAAGCGTTCCATGGCCGCGGGCTACGCTGGCCTGGACAACGAGCTGTTCTACATGGACAAGACCATGATGGTCTTCGGCGATGCCAAGAAGGTCGTCGAGGATATGGGCAAGGCGATCGAATAAGCCTAAGCGCGGAGCCCCGGGGCGCACCCGAGCGGGTGCTTGTGACAACGTGATGGAGAC